>QHZC01000358.1 GCA_003224515.1 Acidobacteriota bacterium | reverse complement strand
GATGGTGTGAGCGAGATCCCCAGGTGTTGCTGGTACCAACGCCCCAATGCTTTCGGATCGTGAGCTCGGAAGAACAGTCCTCCAATTCCCGTCACTTTTTCCATTTGCGTTCCTCCATCGATCCCATCACGAACAGCGGCCCCGGCAGGGGGAGGGGAGGCCTTTGGCTCTCTGGCTGTCTGCGCAGCGATGCCGGGTTGGTTCCGGCTCCAGATGAAGCTCGACCCGAAAATAAATGACAGCGTTCGAAGCAGTTGGCGTCTTTGAAAACGCATCCCATCCTCCTTTCGAGAACGCCCACGGAGCCGAACAAATAACAACAAGGCCGGTGGATTCGAAGTGCCTGGACTATACCCGCGAGAGATGGTGCGGCATTTTCCTGACTCCTTGTCTATGAGGATGTGGCAAACTTGGACACCGTACAGGTTGCTTCGCTCTACGCTTCCGCAAAGCGATTACGACTGGAGACCCCCGCTAGTTCGAAACGCGCGTGGTTCCTAAAAGTCGCGGCGTGATGCTTGTGCGCTTTCCCGCACCTACGACGATCACCTTATAGACTTGTTTCGAGCCCACTGAAACGGTTCCTCGTTGATTGATTACTTCCCGAACTGGGCATCCCATTCCTTGACCTTCGCGATAGTGTAATCCACTTCTTCCTCAGTCAGCTCGGGGAACATCGGGAGAGAAACGCACTGTGCTGCGTTCGCCTCGGCGTTTGGCACATGCGGCTTCAGATCCGCCAGCTTGTTCCATGGATAGCCTTCCTGTTTGTGAATCGCGATAGGATAGTGCATCTTCGCATCGACTCCCGCCGCAACTAGGAATTGCGATAGGTGATCGCGCTTCGGCTGCTCCACAACGTAAAGGTGATACGCGTGGCGATATCCCGGCAATTCCTTCGGAAGCTTGAGACTAGTGCCTATGAGTGCGTCGGTATAACGTTTGGCCCACGCTCGTCGCTGATCGGTCCACTTCGTAATATGCTTTAGCTTCACGCTCAGGAATCCTGCGTGGAGATCGTCCAGCCGACTATTGAACCCAAATGTGTGCACGGACCGTTTCAGCGAGCCGTGGTTGCGCAGCCGCCGTATGGTATTGTCCATTTCCGGCCGGTTGGTGATGAGTGCTCCGCCATCGCCATACGTCCCGAGGTTCTTCTGGGTGATGAAGCTCGTGCACACTGCATCGCTCAATTCACCCTGTTTGAATCCGTCTCCATGCGCATCAATGGACTGTGCGTTGTCCTCGACAACCCAAAGCTTGTGCTTCCTCGCGATTGCGCTGACCGCCTTCATGTCCGCGCAATGTCCGTAAAGATGCACAGGCACGATACCCACGGTGCGCGGCGTGATCGCCGCTTCAATCTTCGTGGGATCGATGTTATTGGTCGCCCGATCGGAATCCACGAAGACCGCTATGAACGTAAGCCACAACGCGTCCGTACCCGAGTTCACCCCGACGGCGTATTTCATTCCAAAATAGTGGGCGAGTTCCTTTTCGAAGCGCTCCAGCGTCGGGCCCATCACGTAGTTCTCGCTTTCAATGACGGCATGGAAGGCTTCGTCAATCTCGTTTTTGATGCTCTGATACTGGCGGGCGTGCCCATAGAAGGGAACCGTCATTCTCGGTGCAGGCCCCGGTTTGGACGCAGTCATGATTCTTCTCCCCAAATTCACGAAACAACGGAGTGGTGTTGCTGCCCCCGCAATCTATTCGGAGGAGGCACTGCGGGTCAAGTATTTAATCGGTTCAATAAACGCTGTTGCGAGTTCCCGCCCTATCAACATTCAACTGGATCTCTAAGCATTAGGCGCGTTTGTAGGTTTCAGGTCGGTATCTCCGCGGGAAAGTCTACAGGCTGCAGCGAGTTACTTGTTCGTGCTCCGCCTTCACGGTATGCTATACCTGTATAGCGAGGTGCTTATGTTGGCTATTCGACTGCCGCAGTCCATTGAAAAACGCCTGGAGAAGCTGGCCCGGCGCACCGGGCGCACCAAAACTTACTATGTCCGTGAAGCTATCCTCGAACGGTGAAGACCAGACCATCCCGCTGAATGACGTCGTGAAACGTCATGGCCTACAGCGTTGAGTTGTCAGCCGAGGTTGACCGCTTGGTATCCTGGCACCGCCAGTCACCGAGGTTCTCTTGACTATTATAGCCAAAATGGCTAAAATGGCTGTCAGAGGTACTGACCATGCCGCGAGGCCGCGTTCTTCTGGTCGACGATCAGCCATCAATCCGGGCGTCTTACAGCCGTGCGCTTGCTCACGCCGGATTTGAAGTGACCGAGGCGAGTGGCGGCGACGAAGCTTTCCGGCGTCTGGAAAGCGCTCCTTTCGATGTCGTTCTCACGGATCTTCTGGTTCCCAAGATTAGCGGTCTCGCTTTTCTGGAAAGAGTGCGTGCGTTTTCTCCCGAATTGCCCGTGATCGTGATGATCGATAAGCAGAGCAACGAGATCGCGGTCGAGGCCACGGAGTTGGGAGCCCTGCAGTTGCTCGTCAAGCCCATCGGTCCCGCTTTGCTCAAGCGAACGGTCGCTAATGCTATGCGCATGAGACAGGTGCGGCAGGACGCAGCGCCTGCCTTTCTCGCTCGCCGGGGAGAAGCCCTCACGCCCATCAAGATTACGGCGACGGAGGCCAAGAATCAGATGGGCCGCGTGCTAGAGACGGTCATGCAGGGCGGCGTGGTGCTCATCACCAAGCGCGAGACTCCCAAAGCGGCCGTGATTCCGATGGCGGAATACGAGAAGTTTTCTCGTGCGACGGAGGCGAAGCTCAACGCGTTGAGCAGCGAGTTCGACGCGCTTCTTGCGCGGATGCAGACGCCGGAAGCTCGCACGGGAATGCAGGCAGCGTTTGACGCGACTTCAGAGCAGCTGGCCAAGGCCGCTGTAACTTTTGCGCGCAAGCGTGCCTGACCTGGCTCAAACACCGCGCATTCATGTCCTGGCCGGTGTGAACGGTGCAGGAAAGAGCAGCATCGGCGGGGCGATGCTCGAGGAAGCCGGCGTCACGTTTTATAATCCGGATACGGCCGCGCGCGAGTTCCGTTCGAAACTCCCCGAAATCAGCCAGGAAGAAGCAAATGGATTGGCTTGGCAGGAAGGCCGCCGTCTGCTCGAAAGAGCCATCGACGAGCGTAAGGACTTTGCCTTTGAGACCACGCTCGGGGGAAACACGATGGTTTCCTTGCTCAAGAAGGGGAGCGCTGCAGGAATCGAAGTGCGAATTTGGTATGTGGGGCTGGAAAGCGCCGATTTGCACATCGCTCGCGTGCGGTCGAGGGTGGGCATGGGCGGGCACGACATCCCCGAGGCTAAGATACGTGAACGGTACGCCCGGAGCAGGATGAAGTTGATTGAACTCCTGCCCTACCTTGCAGAGCTCAAGGTTTTTGACAACACCGAAGAAGGCGATCCACAAAAAGGGCAAGCTCCGTCACCCAAACTCCTGCTGCACATGAAATGGGGCAAGATCGTGAGTTCAGCCGACCTTTCCCTTGTGCCGCCCTGGGCGAAGCCCATCCTTCAAGGGGCGATCGAGTCGTCCGGGAGGACGTAACAGGTCAGCGCGAGAGGCGAGGAAGCTAGGCGGCGCAATCGTCGTGGATACCTTCGAGGATTCGCGAAGCGGCGCTTCTGACCGTTTCGAGGCTTTCCATGAGACAGAGCGGCATCCCCTCGATACACCTGAATGTAGTTCTGGCGGGCGTTTCGACCATCCAGATAGACGATATTCTGCTGCGGTAACGACTCGGTCGGCTGGAGCGAAGCGCACCTCTGATTTAGCCCGAGAGCGTTACGATGATACTGAAGTTCCAGCGCTGGTTTCTCTGTAAATCCATTACCCGAGTCGCTGCCTTAGTCTCTTGGAGGGGTCCCGGCGCGCTGTCCCGCGTAAATTTCTTTGACGCGCTCCAGAGTGTCGATTTCTCCGAGCGTCTTGTCGGGGCGCAGACGCACGATTCTTGGAAAACGCAGCGCATAGCCACTTTCGTGGCGATCTGACCGCTGGATATTGTTGAAAGCGATTTCCAGCACGACGTTGGGCTCGACGCGCCGCCAATGCCCGCGGTCCTCAACCGTGTGCTTCAAGAAATGATCCGTGTATTCGCGGATTTCCGCATCCGTCAGGCCGGCATAAGCTTTGCCGATATTGAGCAGGCGCCCGGCGTCGCGCACTGCGAACGTATAGTCGGAGAGAACGTGATGACGCTTGCCATGACCGTACTCCACTGCGGTCACGACGACGTCGAGAGTGGCGAGGGCGAACCGGGCTCCTTGGCCATCAGACCTTCTTGCCCTCGAAGGATCGCATTCTCAAAAGTCTCCCGCAGTTCTTCGACGGTCTGGCAGCGCTGCGAGCCTGCAAGCTGAAAGTGCGCTCCGGGGGCCGGGCCGAGCAGTTGCTCGAGACGCCGCTGCCTTTCCCGAAGCGGAGTATCCAGCAAGAGATCGCCGTCCTGATAAAGAAGGTCGAAGGCGACAAAGTTCACCGGAATGTCGAGAAGCAGCCACATATCTGAATGTTTGCGTCCGAGCCTCCGTTGCAACTCGCGGAAGGGCAGGGGGTGGGCGTCACGCCAGGCAAGGATTTCACCGTCGAGGATGAATTCCCCTGGCAGAGCAGCCAGTCCTTCAAACAGCTCGGGAAATTCCAAGAGCTCGTCCATCGTACGGGAGAAAAGCTTCACCGTTCGGCCACTTTTGTGGGCCTGCGCTCGAATGCCGTCGTATTTATCTTCCACCAGCGCATCCGCGGGAAAACTTTCGAAAACCTCGGCCGGAGTTTCCGCCGGAGTAGCCAGCATGAACCCGATGGGATGAAAAAGGCGCAAGCGAGCCGCGGCAAGATCATCGGCGGCAGCGAGTCTGAAGGTTGCCCCGACATCCGCGGTGATCATGTTCGCGCGCCGGACCAAATCGAGAGGCCGAAGGAAGGTTTGGGCGATAGCTTCCTCGACCAAATTCTCCTTGAGGCCAATCCGCAAATCGCCGGTGACAATCTTGATGATGTATTTCGCTTCGCCAGGGCTTGCGCGGCGGAGCAGCTGCTTGAAAGCTTCGAGTTTCTGTGTGGAGCCGCGAAGCGCAGCCAGGTTCTCGAAAGTCGCGGCAACATCTCGAAGCGTCAGCTCTCCCCCAGGGTTGTCACTTGACAGCACCTCTTCGGCCATTCCGCCGGCATCGCCATATCGGCGGTATGTCTGAGACAGCCTTTCTGGAGGCAGACCGCTCAACGCTTCCAGGGCCTGCCAGATCAGCGACCCACCAACCGCCAGGGTGCGCTCTTCCCAGCGAGGAAACGCGTGCCCGGCGAAAAAAATGGCTGCCCGGGCCGCATCGTCGACAGGAAGCGAGCGCAGGCACTTGCTTACGAGGCGTACTTTTTCTGTTTTCTTTGTAGTTGCGGAAACCGCTTCGCAAGTTTCGACAAACCGGCGCATGGACGCGATCATGATGACACCGTATGCGATCGAACGACGAGAGGCTCAGGGTGCCGCGGCCATGGCGATGATTCCCGCCCTTTCCTCCGGCGGCAAGGCAACGCCGTCGCGAAAAGCAACAAATCTGCCGGAGGTGGACGGCCTGCGCTCGCCCGGCACCAGGATGCCCGCCAGATTGAGCGGGTCGGCAGCGGAAACAGCGATGGTCTCGCCCGAGGGCCGAAGGTTGCGCAGTGCCCGGATGGATTCCACCGCGACCGGCAGAGCGAATTGTTCCCCGAGAAAGCCGCTGACGAATCTTCCGCCGCGGACTTCTCCGCGATCCTCGAGGCGCCGCAAAGTGATCAGCAGTTCGCGCCATGCGGGCAGCAGGGTCTCGCGCGCAAGCACGTCGCGAAAGACGACTCCGTAGCGGCGCAAGAGCATCCAGCACATCGCTTCCAGAGCCCGCGCGCGATCTACCGTTTCGCCGGCATACAGCAGCGACCAGCGGCCCGCGCTGTGTCGGGGACGCGCGCTCCGACCCCTCCCCTGTCCGGCGCGACGCTTGGGATCGATCAAGGCCCGAAGATTGTCAAAGCCGTCCGCAGTCAGCAGGCCCGCTGCGACTAGCTCCCAGAGCGCTGTCTCCACTTCTGCCTTCAGCTTGCCTGTTCCGCGCACGATATCGGTGAAAAACGATGCCCCCTGGCATCGCAGAAACTCCATGACCGCCCGCGCATCAGGACTTAGCCCGCGAGTCGCTTCCTCGCCTGCCTCGCGGTGCGCGATCACCCAGTCGGCATCCTCGCGCACGAAGAATGTGATAGGCGCGACGCTAGTAGGCACAACGCGGCGTTTGCCGCTCATCGCAGAATCGAGTGTCGCCGGATGAGGGGACAGCCTTCCCCAGCCAACTACGCCTGTGAGGCAAAGCTGGTCGAGCATCCTTGGATCGTATCCACCGATGCGTCGTACCAGGATGTGGCGTTCCCATGTATTTGCGGGCGCCTCGTAACCCTGAAGCTGCCGCAGCGCCTCTAGCGTTCCCCGCTCGCCCAGAAGTTGCGTGCCCGGCCCTACATGCTGCCAACCGAAGAGCCAGCGCATGAACTCCGCCGGGGTCACAGGCTCAATCTGTTTCCGCAGCGTCCCGAGCGTCAGTCGATGGATACGCGCCAGGAGGCGCCTATCACACCACTCCGTTTCGCCGGCGGCAGAATCCGTGAAACGCCCACGCAGAACAGCGCCGCTCGCCTCCATTCTCAGAAGAGTTCTCTCCATATCTGCGACGGGTGCTTGCAGCGTTTCGCCTAACGCGCTTGCCGTCAGCGGACCACAGTGCGCCACCCAGCCCGCCGCGAGAGCGAGAAGCACATCTTCGCGCGAAGCTGCTTTTGATCCTAGGTCGGGGAGTGATGATTCAAAACACGCGGCGGGAAAGATCTGCACGAAGTCCTTGGCGCGTTCCGTGCTGACCCAATACTTCAAGGGGCCCACGTGGGCGAGCGCGGCACGGCGTCGGGCGGCAAGCTGCTCGTAAAATTCAGCCCATGCGGGAATTGACGCCCGGAGCTTCTGGCCCAAGTGGTGGTTCTCTGGGGGCCCGGCATTTGCCGATGCGGGCAGCGCAACCAGGGTTAAAAGTACGTCATGTAGTTCTTCCGCATCTCGAACATCAGGCCAAGCCTCCTCGCGCACTTCCGCAATCGCCGCAGGGTCCAGCCGGCCAACTTCGGACAAGACCGCTTGGGGCAGTGTGCGGCGCATTTCCACCGCCCGAGCGCGGCGCTCCTCGAGAGGAGCATCATCGAGATAAGCGTAGGGATTGGCGTTGAGAATCTCGTGCGAAAACGGCGAGGGCACCGGCGAGTCTACCGCAACGCAGCGAATTCGGCCTTCTGCAATATCGCCTAGCACCCGTTCGAAGCCTTCGAGGTCCATCGCCTCGCTCAGAACGTCTTTCATCACCTCGCGGACCAACGGATGGTCCGGGATGGCAATCGGCCCGGAGACATTCTCCTGGCAGGCCTGGGCTTCCGGGAAA
>QHZC01000357.1 GCA_003224515.1 Acidobacteriota bacterium | reverse complement strand
TGCGACGTTTGGTCGGATGAGGGCGCAAGTTACAGCGCGCGGCGCCTCGAAGAGAAGGCCGAGTTCGTTGCCTCGACGGATGCCTGGTTCAGGCCGGTGAATATGTACATTGGACCTGACGGAGCTCTCTACCTCATCGATTATTATCGCAACACTATTGAGCATCCTGAGTGGATGGCTGCGGATACTTATCATGCCGGATACCTTTATAACGGACAAGATCGCGGTCGAATCTACCGGATCGTTCCGGATTCGCAAAAGCCTCTTCCCTTGCCCAAAAACATTCGATTTGGCCAAGCAGCCGACGCGGAAATTGTCCAACAGCTGTCGAGTCCGAACATCTGGTGGCGCCGCACAGCGCAGCGGCTTCTGGTGGAACGCCATCACGATGAAGCCGTCCCACTGCTAGTTCACTTGCTTCGTGATAGCCCGTCTCCTCTGGGGCGCGTGCACGCTTTGTGGACACTTGATGGCCTGGGGAAACTTGACCGCAAATGGCTGGCGATCCTGATCCTAAGGTTCGATTCCAGCTCCTTTGCACTCTAGGGTTTCTTGACTCGCCTGAAGCGACGGCTGCCGAAAACAAACTCCTCGCGGATGGCGTCGAAGACCCATGGATGCAGGTGGCTGCGTTAAGTGCCTCTGCCAGTCGGGCGCTTTCCTATTTTGAGTTCGCAGTTTCCCGTTTCGCCGACAATGAGACGAAGGGACGCCGCAATTTCTTTCGGCAAGTGGGCGCTGTGATTGGTATGAAAGCGGACGCCAGGGAGATGCGACGGCTCGTAACAGGGGCGGCAGATGGTTCTCGTCGAAATTCGGACTGGTGGGCAGGTGCAACGCTTGATGGCATCGCTGAGGGCATTCGCGCAAAGGGTGCGGAAGCGAAAGCAGCATTGACGCAGGATCGGGATCTTTTTCTGCGAATGTTTGAGCGGCGCCCGGGGCCGGTGGCACACGCCGCGGTTCATCTGCTGGCCGTCCTCGGTCTTCCGAAGGATGCGGCTGCCAAGCAGGCCGTTGAGCGCGCAGAGAGAATAGCCGCAGATCGCAAGGCTGACGCCGCTTTGCGGGCGGACGCGTTGGATCTGCTGGGGCTTGCAAAATCTGATCGGCAGACACATCTACTGGAAAGCCTTGTCGATCCCAAAGAGCCTGACACCGTTCAGATCGCGGCCGTGAGGGCGCTTAACTCCGTCAGCGGCGCCAAAGTCGGCCCGTCGCTGCTCGCCAAATGGAATGCCATGAGCGCTCCGGTACGCGCGGAGGCGACGAATACATTGCTGACCGGCGGCTCTGATCGAGTCCGCCTGCTGCTCGAGGCAGTGAAGAATGGAGACGTTCAGACGTGGCAGCTTGACTCGTATAAGCCGCGCCTGTTCATGGATCCGGATCCTGATGTCCGTCAGTTGGCTAGGGCGCTGTTCGAGCAAAGTTCGGCTCAGCGCGAAGAAGTTCTGAAACAATACCAAGCGGCGTTGAATATGCCGGGCGACTCATCGCGCGGCAGAGAAACCTTCACGCGTGTCTGCTCGAGATGCCACGCGCTCGACGGCGTGGGCGTAGCCGTCGGGCCCAACTTGGGTACGGTGCGAAATCACCCCGCCTCGGAGCTCTTGGTCGATATCATTCTGCCCAGTAAATCGATCGAACAAGGTTATGAAACGTATGTGGTTGAGCTGGCTTCCGGAGACATCGTGGATGGCATCATGAGCGCCCAGACTCCGGCAACGATAACGCTACGGCAGGAGCAAGGAAGGGAAACTGTCATAGCTCGCCGGGACATCAAAGCTATGCACGTCAGTAAGGTCTCTATGATGCCAGAAGGCTTAGAAAAACAGATCAGCGTTGGCCAGATGGCGGACTTGCTGACATTTCTAAAAGCAGTTCGCTAGGGTTGCCCAGTGGCTCACCCGAGGAACGGTCGTGCTCTTGCTGGCTGCGGCCTATCTCTCCGCGTTGACTTTGAGCAGCGTGGAGCTGCTCGCGCGAAACACAAGTCGCGCGAACGAAGAACCTGCTCGCCCCTTTCAGTGGCCAGACGGAAAACGGATGGCGCTCAGCGTGAGTTTTGACGACGGGCGTGTCAGCCAAGTCGATACAGGTTTGGCGCTGCTCCGCAAACATGGAATCAAGGCGACGTTTTTCCTTCAAGGAAACCAGGTTGAAAAGCATCTCGATGGCTGGCGCCAGGCTGTGGCGGATGGACATGAGATCGGCAAGCACTCCATGACACCTCCCTGCACCGGCAACTATGAATTCAGCCGGCACAACGCGCTTGAGGATTACACTTTGCAGATGATAGACAAACAGCTCGAAGCAACGAACGCACAGATTAGCCATCTGCTAGGAGTCCAGCCAAGAACTTTTGCCTATCCTTGCGGACAGAAGTTCGTTGGACGGCGGCGTGCAAAGAGCTACGTACCCTTAATTGCGAAGCGTTTTCTCGTTGGACGAGGCTATCTCGATGAAGCGGCAAACGATCCGGAATTCTGCGATCTTGCACA
>QHZC01000354.1:1344-20315 GCA_003224515.1 Acidobacteriota bacterium | reverse complement strand
TACGACCTTACTCGTGACGGCAGAGCAAGTCGGGCTGCTCGGGGAGTATTTCCGGCTGGCGCGTTGGCGAAGCGCTTGAGCCTTTGCAAGAAGGAACCGGCGTAATCCAGGTCCTTGTAACACTTCAATAGACGGGATTCGGTGAGATTTTGGGCGGTTGCAGCGAACAGGGGAACGCCAATAGCCGCAGCCGCCAAGTTGTCCCAAATTCCGTGGTGAAGGAGTTCTCGTTGAAACCTATCGACGCAAGTCATCGCTTGGAAGTACAAGCCTTCCTAATTCTGGAGAGAGTGGTTGGCTCGAAGGAGTTCCTCGTATCGGTTCTTCTCCAAGTGCATGGGCAATACATCGGGAAAACCTCTCTGGGAACTGTCGCTGAGGGTCAGGAAATCTTGCTCTCCTTGCGTTGGGACAAGCCGCGGCAACGTTTCGTCGCCAGTTCTCAAGGAGCCGGAAGCGTGCCAGTACTGTCGTTCATCCCATTTGCACTGCCTGGCGACGCCCACGACGCTGTTCCTCCGGAGTTCTCGATGACGAAGAGCTTCGTGCTGAACTCGGACGTGAGCAATAGCAGGGAAGCACATGAAAAAAGGAGCGAGGTTTGAATATGCGCAATGCTGCGTTGGTGTGTTTTCTGATTCTGATTCCGTGGTCGTTACGTGCCCAGGACAAAAAGGGCGATTGGAAGGCGCTCTACGGTCTTCGCTCTGGTGAGAAGATTGAGCTGATTGAGACTGGCATGAAGAAGCACGTCGGTACTTTCTCAACGATCACCGAGGAAGCGATTCAGTTGCGCAAAGGATCAAACGAAATCGGCATTCGCAAAGAAAGCGTCGCGCGCGGGACATTGCTCGAGAAGAGCCATCGGCTCCGCAACGCTCTTATCCTTGGCGTCGTCGGCGCGGGCGCGGGCGCGGGAATCGGCGCAGCGGCATCGAGATGCTCCAATTCGAATACTTCGTTCAGTTCATGTGGCATAGGACTGGCGCCGAGGTCGCCATCGGCGCGGTGGTGGGGTTGGCGGGAGGCGCCGGTATCGGCGCTGCGATACCCAGTCATCCCACAATTTATCGAGCAGAGCCAGCAAAATCAAATACGACCCACTGACGCGGTGTCCTCTCGCCCGAGTGGTGCGAAAGGCCACGTCACCCGTCCTGATCGGGAGGGAGGAAGAGTTTCAGGAAGGAACCAAGATCCCTGGGCGAGTCGAGCCGGGGAGAAATCCCGGCCCTTTTCGTGGTTTTCGAAACACGGACAAAACACGGACAATTCGCTTCCTGCAAGAAAAAGGGCTTCCGGTGGAGATCCGGAAGCCCTTGCTGCTTGATACTTTAATTGGTTGCGGGGGTCAGATTTGAACTGACGACCTTCGGGTTATGAGCCCGACGAGCTACCAGGCTGCTCCACCCCGCAGAAGGATCATAACACACAAGTTAGATTTTTCTGAAATGCCCGTTTGCAGGGCTGTCGTTATAGTTGCCCGACGAGCTACTAGGCTGCGCCAAGCCGCGCGCTGATATTACGCGACTTGGCGCTCTTCTGCGCTTTTTCAGGTGCCCGTTTAGTGCCCAAAATTCTGGCACGCCTGCGTTCGAACGTTTCATGCGCTATGTGGACCTAATACGGTCTAAGGCGAAGGGGGAACTCCCGACCTCCTCGTTAAGAACGAGGAAAAATCTAAGCTAAGGTGTGGCGCTATAATCACTTAGATTTTTCGAGGGGCTCTAAATTGGCCAACTGGCCAACCGACAATGCCAAGCACGGTAGCCTGGCTTGTGTCGGACCAATCGAGTCACGGCAGTTGTTACGATGGCATGTAGTCGATCCGCGTCTGCTGGTCCTAGCGTTCAGATTCGAGCTGGTTCGAGCGGTTTTGACGAGAGAGGAGCGGTGCACGATTTCAACGTCGTCTCAGAAAAAGTATAGTAGGCCCTGCAATCTATGAACCGACTTCCAGCTCCATTTCTTTTCTTGGTGTTGATGGTCATCTCATGTCAAGGCCTGCTTGCCGCAGACTTGGATGCTCTTCCTGAATTCCTCCGGTCTGATCCTTTTGGAGCCATCGTCGCGCCGGACCGAGGCGCCGCTAATCTCTCTTCCAGCCTTTACGGAACTCAGCACCGAATTATGCTCACCGGCTGTCGGGGTGGATACGTTTCCTTCCAACTAGTCGTGAAGCTGCCCTCGCCTAGCGACTACACAGTGGACGTGGCGATTCCCGATCGTACAAACAAAGTTCAAATCGATTTGTTTCGAGAATGGTTTCACTTTACGGATTCGGACCGGCGCTACTATCCGGACGCACTGATCCCCGTGCACGGAACTTACAGTTCACACCTCCCTGAACCGGACAATAGAATCCGGCAACAAACTGCCCAGGCGTTCTGGGTTGACGTCTATATTGCTCCCGACACTCGCCCTGGGATCCTATCAGGCAGGGCCCAACTCAAAGCTGGCGCGAAGATCACGATCCTCCCGATCCAACTTACCGTCCTCGCTTCTATCATTCCCGGAGAAGACGTTGTCACGATCGATCACAACTCCTACGGAAGTTCCTGGCTTGCACAGCAATTCGCAACTTCCTACCAGCACAATCCCGATCACTGGTTCGAGAGCGAGCAGTTCTTCAGATTGATCCACGCTTACCATCGCCTGTTCTACGAGCACCGGGGAATTTTCCATCAACTTGGCTATGGACACTCCGGGAAAGTCGCTCCTGAATTTGCGCCCCTGCTCGAAGGCTCAGGGCGGGCGAAGCACATCACGAGCTGGAGCTTGTACGATCGCCACTACGGCCCTTTGTTTGATGGGATGGCGTTTTCAGCTAGTCGTCGCGGCTCGCGCCCGATTCCGTTCGTTTATCTACCCATCAATCCCGAATGGCCGGCGTCCTACGAGTTTTGGGGAGAAGCTGGCTACGAAGCGGAGTTCGTGAATGTGGTCTCGCAAATAGAACGACACTTTCGCGAGAAAGGGTGGACCCACACGAACTTCGAAGTCTTTTTCAATCACAAGAAACGCTACAAAGGTTTCCCCTGGGATGGCGACGAGGTGCGATTTCCCGAGGACCTGAAATACTTCCTTGAGTATGGCCGGCTGTTGAAGAAGGCCTTGCCAGCCGACACTCCCGTACGCTTCGTTTTCCGGGCTGACGTCAGTTGGGATATGGAGCAGCAGTTCAAGATGCTCGAAGGAGTTGTGCAGTTGTGGTGCGCTAGTGGAGGCATCTTGAGTTTTTACAAAGACGCACCAAAGATGCTGCGCAAACGAGGTGACGTGATCTGGTACTACGGTGGTCCTCCGAGGGTGACGGATAGTTCCGCGGCAATCACGGAACTTCCGCTGCGGGCCTGGCTGTGGGGAGTGAACGGCTTTGTGCACTGGCTGACAGTCAGCCCCGGCGAGGACCCCTGGTTCCATTTCAATGGGGGCCAGACCGCGCTGGTGTACTCAGTCGAGCGTTTTGGGCTTAACGAACCAATCCCCAGTATCCGGCTTAAGATCCAACGCGACTGTTTGCAAGATCTCGTCCTGCTCGACAGTTTCAAAGGTGACAAGTCCCTCGACGCTTTAAGGGCTGGAGCAGCGCGAAAATATAACGATTCTACTCCCGACGATTGGTGGAATCCTCGGCCCGCGCTGGCCGACCTTCCCTCTGACCGGTGGCTCGGGAGCGCCATTGACGATGCAACCAAACACACGCGGCAGGCACTGCGAGACCCGGGTGCATCCGGCTGGTACAACGTCCACCAATACGCGCTCAGCCTTCAAGCGGAGGCAAAATGAAAATTCTCCCTCTGATTGCGAGTCTCACGTTTGCGATCTTGGCCACCGCGAATCTCAGCCTTAAAGAGGAGGGGTCGGCGGAAATGCAACTGGAATTGGACTCCCTGGCGCGTGTTGGAAGCGTGATGGTGGATGGTGACGTGTGCCAGAAAATTGTCACAGAGCGAGCGAAGCAGTTCCTCTTCGCCAGTGACCCTCGCGATGAATTCCTCGCGGGCGACAATTACGACGTTGATGACGCCGCATTCAACTCGGTCAAGAAAACACTGATTCGCCTTTCGCACCTTGCTCCGTTCCCAGCCGACGTTAATCTGTGGATGCCCATCGAGGGGCATCGCGGTAAAATCCACTTGGTCATTCGCAACAAAAACGAAATGAGCCAATTCTGGAATTGGGGCGAGCTTTACGGAGACATGGCCCCACAAATGGAGTCTGTGTTGAAGACGGGACAACGGATTACGGTTACAAGCAAGCCCGGTTGGATATCCGTTCTTGCTCCCGTCTACAACAGTCTGGGCGATGTTGTCGGTCTGATCGAAGCTGTGAGCCGAGTGAACGTCGATGCGCACGAAAATGTGAAGTAGGATTCACGCCGAAAGCACTAAGACGCAGAGAGAACTGTCACCGGGTTTTCGCCCTCTCTGATTAACCTACATGAAGTAGCATTCCGCTACAGAGTGTATGCAGCAAGACCTCGGAGGACACGTGGACCACGGTCGCTTCACCTCACGACGATCGTTTCTGCGAGCAGCGTTGGCCGCGCCTATCGCGCGCATGATGGGGAATTATTCGCCGCCCGCCGGTCAAGACCACTCCGTTGAGACAGGCTCCGTTGTCGCGCGCGTGACCCTCGACCAAGAACTCTACAACTGGGACGTCGTCTTGAATGGACACGTGTCCTTCCGTCTTCCGTCTGCTGGGCCGGTGGTCGTACGTTGGCTGGACAGCTTCGGCCGGATCGTCGACGAATGTCATGTGCCGAGCTTTGGATCGAAAGTGGCCCCGCAGCGCTTCTCATTTAAGTTAGACCGTGGCTTCACTTACCGGAACTGGATTCGTATCTGGGTTAACGGCGTTGAGCAAGATGAGGGAGGGAAATTTCTGCTTTCGCGGCCTCCCGAACCCTGGGACGACTTTCACGTCATTAGCTGGGCAAACTATCCGGACGGATTTTACGACCTGCTCCGTCAAGCCGGAGTAGACGCGACCATCGCCTATCGAGAGGGTGGCGAACCCGCAATCGATAACAACTTTAATTTTTATGTCGAGCAGATGGCCTGGGAAGTGTTTGCGATCTACCACAAGGACCAGCCCCTTTGGCGCGGGTTGCTGAATCAGATCGAGCTCGATCGCAACAACATGGATCTTTGGATCCGGCGGCCCTGTGTGAATGATCCGAAGACTGATGACTACGTGAGAGAACATCTGACGCGATTTGTCCGCTTGCATCGCGACTTCCGGCCGCTCTTCTACAACATTGCCGACGAGCTCGGGCAAGGCGACCAGATTCGGCCTAATGACTTCAGCCATTCGACGCACTGCACGAGCAAGTTCGCCGAGTATCTCCGGAAAATGTACGGCACTCCGGCAAACGTTGGGAGAGAGTGGTTTGTAACGGAAGAAACGCGCTGGGACGACGAGAGCCTCAAGAACGGGTCCCATTGGGCAACAAGCAATCTGATGGTGAATCGCACGACAACCGACCGGGCGTTCGACACCGTTGCGGTGGCCGCATTTGAGGCGAAATGCGGAGGCATCGCGGGCCTGAACAAAGCCTGGGGCACGAACTTTCCTGCGCCCCATTCCGGGGCGGGCGGCCGTGAACAATGGGAGCCACTGCGGCGCTTGGGCCCGATCGAGAAAGCCAACGCGCGCTGGGGGACTCACACGACCTGGGCGGCTGAGCAGCGCCCCACCGAGTTCAAGTCCTGGTCCGAAGTGGTTGCTTTTCTGAATCGGTTCTATCACGAGTTGTCGCAGGTTCGGTCAACGGAAGGGTGGAACGTTTCGCCGTGGTGTGACTTTCGCAATTTTATGGACGAGACCTTTGCTGACGCGATTGGGCGCGCCCGGGCCGTCTGCAAGGCTGAAGATCCGCATGCCCGGTGCGCTACGGAGGGCGGCCAGGCTCCTTTTGCGTTCGGTTGGTACAACTATGAAAACGTCGTCAAACATCTCGATGTCATTGAGCCCTACAACATCGGCAACAACGTCGAAGTGATCCGCTCGCTCAATCCTGACGTCATCATGATTTCTACGCACGGCTTCCAGCACAAGCCCGGCGCGCCGCTGACGGAAGAAGATCGCCTTTATCAAAAACGCGCGCCGCAGCCTATCTGGTGGGGGTTATTCCACGGCCATCGCGGCTCCATCATCTGGGACGACAACCTGCCGGAGTATCGGTTTGTTGACGAGGAGACTCGCCAGCTCACTCCCGCGGCCTCAACCTTCGCTGATACCTTTCTTGAACTCCATAAAGGCATAGCCAAGCTCATTATTAACAGCCGGCGACTCCACGATGGAATCGCCATCCATTATTCCCAGCCCTCGATGCAGGTCCACTGGCTGCTGGACAACCTCCAACACGCGCGGGAATGGATGTTGCACAGCGGCGGGGATCGGGGCAGCCATTTCACGGGCGTTCGCAACGGCTGGACCAAGCTGATTGAAGATCTCGGCTTGCAGTATGAGTTTGTCGGTGCCCGTCAGATCGAGCAAGGCAAACTCACCCGGAACGAATTTCGCGCGCTCATCCTGCCGCAATCGCTGGCCGTGAGCTCCCGCGAAGTCGAGCAAATCCGGCAATTTGTTCACACCGGGGGGATTCTGATCGCGGACTACCGCGCTGCAACCATGAATGAGCACGGACGCGATCTCGGGCGCGGCCAACTCGACGACCTATTCGGCATCACACATAGCAAAGGCCAACCCAGCGGATCTGGGGTCAGCGGCATGGAGAACTACGTGTCTCTGCACCTGCAGGGAAGAAAGCTCGACCTCATGATCGGAGATGAAGGCCTGCGCGCTACGACCGGAAAGGCGCTCGCGCAGAGCGGCCAGATTCCGCTCATCGTCGTCAATGATTTTGGACAGGGGAAAGCTGTTTTTTTGAATGTGGAGCTGGCCAGTTATCCTTATCAGCGGCTGACGCGAAACTCACCGACGAGCCTGCCGGAAATTATGGAGCAGGTTTTCGGACTCGCGGGAATTCAGCCGCAGGCTCGTGTGCTGGACGAGGCTGGCAAACGCCTCGCTGGCGCGGAGGCGGTCCGGTTTGCCAACGGCGCGTATGAACATGTCGCGATTTTTCGCAACCCCCAGTTCGATGACGGTGGCTGGGGGGATTTACCGACTCAAGCGGAGCGCGGATGGGCTGGATCGATCGACAATTCGCGACTCGAAAAACAGGCTCAAATCACGGTTGCGTGGCCTGCTGGGATGGCGACCTACGACATCCGCGGCAGACGCGATCTCGGCATCATTGACAAAATCCAAATGACTCTCGACCCCTGGAGTCCCGTGGTCCTGACCCGCGCTCCCAAGCCCATTCCGGTGCTCCGCGTCGAAGCTCCCATTGAGGCTCAACCGGGCAACCCGTTGCTTGTAACCCTCAGGAACGAGTCGCCTTTGCCGGAAGGAGCTTTTCGGATCGTCCGACTGGAATTCGTGAAGCCTGATAGCAAACCCTATGAGCTTTATGCGCGAAACGTGCGGGTCGAATCCACGCCTCATCTGGAGCGCCTCCACCTTGCTTACAATGATCCTCAAGGGCGCTGGCAAATCAATGCTCACGACCTCATCACTGGCCGAGTTGCGCGAACGGAGTTTACGCTCCGTTAGCTGAATCACGCTAGTTTCCGCCAGCTTAATCCACACAAGCTTTTTCTGTTTATTCAGCCGCTCATATCACGCCCGAACTCAGTCGGAGGTTTCGCGTGGCGCCCGCTTCGATCAAATAGATCGAAACAGATCGCTTGACAGGCCTTTCCCATGGTGGTATCGAGCTTCAATGCTTGATGTGTGTTCTAGGGGTTCCTCTCGTCCTTGGAGGAAAAAATGAAATGTACTCAGGTTAGCCTACGCGGGATTTGTGATGTGGTGTGCTTTGGCTTGATCGCTTTGATTGGCCTCGGACTGACGGTTTTGCCGGCGGTTGCGCAAACGGGCACCGGAACCGTGTCAGGAGCAGTGCGCGATAGTGCGGGCGCCTACGTGTCGGGAGCGAAGGTCACAATCACGAACACCGAGACGGGGATTTCAAGGCAGACTGTGAGCTCCCAGGACGGCTTGTATTCCTTCCCCGCCTTGCCGATTGGCGCATACCGGCTGACCGTGGAGAAAGAAGGATTTGAGACCTGGGGCGGGCCATTGAGACTCGACGTGGGTCAGAGCGTGACGGTCAACGCGACGTTGCGGATTGGAAGTGTGAAAACGGTGGTCGAGGTTAAGGACATTACGGCACCGATTGAGACCACAAGCGGCGTGATCGGGGATGTGAGAGAGTCCAGCCAAATCCGCGACCTTCCTCTGAGCGGCCGCGATGTCGGCTTGCTTTTTGGTCTGACCGCGGGCGTAGAGAGTGGCGCGGGCGGCGCCCGTGTCAATGGGATGAAAGTCGGATCCTTGGATATCAATCTGGACGGTGTTACACAGGTGGACCGTTTCGGCGGAGGAATCGTCCGCGTACGGCCGGGAATTGAGACTGTCCAGGAGTTTCGAATTGAAACTGTAGGATCTGACGCGAGCTTCGCGCAGCCGGCAACCGTTATCATGGCTACGCGCAGCGGCACAAATCAACTGCACGGCGCGGTCTACGAATACAACCGAGATAATACCGTGGTCGCTCCGACGCGCTTGCGCTCTGACCCTGTGAATGTTCAAGTGCCGCACCTCATTCGCAACGAATTCGGAGGGTACGTCGGCGGTCCGGTTGTGATCCCGCATCTGTACCGCGGGCGCGACAAGACGTTCTGGTTATTCGATTATGAAGGCTTACGGGACCACGAGCGCAGTGATCCTCTCTTCCCCTTTGTACCGACCGCAGCCATGTGGAATGGTGATTTAAGCAACGCCATTGACCCTGGCGTCCCATGCAACCCGGCGGGACCCAATTGCACGCCGTCTGGATACGCTCCTATCATCATTTACGATCCGAAGACGACTGACCCTAACACCTTCCAACGGCAACCGTTCCCTAACAATCAGATCCCGGGGCCATTGAACCAGACTGCAGGCGCGCTGAAGTCGTTAACCGCTCTTCCCACCAACAACAATAACCCGTTTAACTTCAACACTCCGAATTTTACTTCTACGTACCCCGACATTACTCGCACCAACACGTACTCCGTCAAGGTAGATCAGAACTTCAACGACAGGAACCGGCTTTTAGTGCGCTACACAAAAAGCTGGTTGAATTCCGCCCTTGAGGGCGGATATTACGCCAATCCCATTGACACTTCTTCCGGCATGGGAACTAGCGCCAAGGACTACTACATCCACAACGTCGCGGTGAACTACACGCGGACTATCTCCACAACTTGGCTCAATGAATTGCTGGTCGGCGTGAGCCGCTCTGCCGTTCACTATGGGACTAGCGCGGACTCTACCGACTGGCCTTCCAAACTGGGGCTGCCCAACCCCTTCAACGCAACGGGGTGGCCTACGATGTACACGTGTGAAGTCTCAAGCAGCACATGCAACCCCTTCTTCGGCTGGGACTCGGACAATGCGCACAATCAGAATCTCACCAGCGAGACGATAGACGATAACGTGACCTGGAACCGTGGCAAACATACGATCCAGTTTGGATTCAAGGGACGGCGGGAGCAGAACAATGTGCGCGAGAATCAGCAAGCCCAAGGTAGCCACGAATGGGACCCGGCGTATACCACCAATTGGTCGAATGCTTCCTTCGGGCCAACGCCGGACACAGGCAGTGGATTTGCCGAGCTTCTGCTGGGCCTGCCGGACTACCTGTCTAACCAGTACAACCGTGGATACTTCTACTTCCGTCAGACCCAAGTGGCACTCTATGTCAACGACCGGCTCAGGCTTACGCCGAAGCTGACGCTCAATCTGGGGTTGCGCTGGGACTATTGGACACCCTATACCGAGGCTAGACATCGACTTGTGGTTCCTTATAACCCCGAAAGCACGTTCGAGGTGATTTCGCCTGGCAATGTGAGCGTGGACCAGATTCCGGGTATTCCACCCGCAGTGCTAACCTCTTGGGCGAATTTGGGGTTGACTTGGGCGACGGCGAACTCCGTTGGATACCCTTCCAACCTCTTTCGGTCTATTCCTCATGACTTTGGCCCTCGCCTGGGCGTTGCCTATCAGATAAATCGCAACACAGTGGTTCGCGGATCGTATGGAGTGTATTACGTAGGGATGCCCCTGTCTCTGATCCTGCAATCCACCCGGAACAATCCGCCGCTGAACCTCCGCTTCTCAAACAATCCTTTCAATAATCCTAGTGTTCCCGGCGGTACGACAGGCCCCTATTATGGCAACTATCCTTATATTGTGTCGCCCGCATCCGCGGACTACCTCCCAACGGCCACGGTGGATATCAATACGCCCCAGGGCCTCAACCCTTTCGGCAACGCCGCGACGTATTGGGACCCTCGCGCCTGGAACGACGAGCATCAGCAGACTTGGAATGTAACCGTCGAGCACGAGCTGCCCGCGCAAATAGGATTGCGGCTCAGCTATATTGGAACGTACGGTGGAAATCTCGAGCAGCAGTTCTCCATCAATCCTCGAGAGCCGAAATATAACTATGCGAAGCGCACCGGCCTCAAGCCGTCGGGCCAAGCCGATCTTTTGCGCGCAGTGCCTCAGTGGGGATTGTTTGGTCTGAACCACACGGGATATTCCCACGACCATTCAGCGCAGGTGGAGTTGCGCCGCAAGTTTTCCAATGGGATGAGCTTCCAGTGGTTTTACACCTATGTTCGAGCGCTCACCACAACGGACCCTGGTGGCTTCAGCGATGGGAACACCACGGTCAATGGCGGCGGTGGAAACGGACGGTTAGGTGGAAGTGGCGGGGCGACGGTGCCCGAGAATATCGAACTGCTCGATGAACCAAACCTCAGCTATGACCAGCGGCTGCGGCTCGTCTATTTCAACAACACCACCATCCCTCCGCACCGGATGACTTTCAACGGCATCTACGATCTTCCCTTCGGACGAGGCAAACGCTTTGGCAGGAACGTTTCCAGCCCGCTCGATCTTGTAATCGGCAGGTGGCAACTGGCCGCTATTGGTACGTGGAACAGCGGCCTCTGGATGGGTGTGAATCCCAGTTACGTCCAGACAGGGGGTATCCGCATCTCTGCCGATAGGCGGGCCACGCTAAATCTCGCCGGAGGCACTGAACTATACCGTCAGTGGTTCGCCGGCAATTTCAACCCCGCGACTGTCACCACGGTCAGCGGCACTCTCGTTGCCCCTGCCGTTCGGCCGGCCGGCCCGGACTGCAATGGAGACTTTGTCGGCAACCTTGCTGTGATGCTCAGCGATGCATCATGCTACAATGCCCCTTTCAGTGGGTTCTACAACCCCAACCCTCGCGTGAATTTCATCGGCCCGGGTGCCTGGAATGACGACCTGTCGATCTACAAGCACTTCAAGGTCAAGGAGCGGTTTGACGTCAGGTTTGCGGCCGACTTCTTTAATGCCTTCAACCATCCGAACGACATACCGCCTGACACAGTCAGTGGCTTCCAAAACTTGGCACGCCAGTTGACGTCGGGCGGCTACGGCCCGAGGGTGATACAGTTCTCTCTTCGCGCGGAATTCTAGCGTGGACTTTTTTGCTTGACGAAACGTTGTCCTTCCCATCCGCACGGGGCTAATATCTGGCAACGGCCGGAGTAGGAAGAAGCAGTCCACCTGGCTCCAGGGCGTGCTGACTTGCGCGAGCGTCTTCTTCAGGTCGACGGAAAGCCTCCGTCGCAGTGATGGGTCAGAAAATGCTCGCGGTGCGCATGGCGACCGTTGCAGTGCTGGTCTCGGCTGCCCCCCTCAATGCTCGCTCCAGTCAACTTCCGGCCCAATATTTCCGCCTGTTGGAAGCAGGAATCGTGCGGGTTGGCGAGCGAATGGATGCCGAGCCCGGGGCCAGTCTGAAAACGTTGGCGGCACGTCCCGGATGGAACCACTTTCCCCAATCTATCTTGGCGGCGGCCGTTTTATATGCGAAGCAGCATCCAGCGAACGCCCACTATCGTGATCCGAAGATGCTGGCCCTGGCAATTCGCATCGGTGACCTGCTGGCGTCCGAATGCGAAAAACGTCGCTCGGAGACCTGCTTTGAAGACGAGTGGGACCCGTACATGTGGCTGGAAGCCTATCGCCTCCTGGTCGCTGATCTCGGGGACGAGCGTCGCGCGAAGTGGAAGCGATACATTGAACACGACACTGCGCCGCTTGCCTCCGATGCACGCAAGCGCCAGGAATTTCCCTGGTACAACACACCGTATATTGGGACCTCGCCGAACCACTTTGCGTCCTGGGCTGCTCTTATCTTTCTTTCTGGGCGGGTGTTCGGGAACAAAGAATGGGAAGATCTTGGCCGGCGGATTTTGCATCGTTTTGCTGCCGAGGAGCAAACACCTGACGGATATTGGGGTGAACACAGCCGGAGCGGTCCAACCACCGGGTATGATCATATAACCTTCACACAGGTAGCGGTCTATTGGGAGTACAGCCGGGACCCTGTGGCTCTTCAAGCGTTGCGGCGCGGGACAGATTTCCACATACACTTTACCTATCCCGACGGCACTCCGGTCGAAACCATCAATGATCGCAACCGCTATTGGAAGGTGAACTCCTGGGGTCATTTCGGTTTTTCTAATTTCGCTGACGGCCGGCGCTACGCAGAATTCCTGACCGATTTTTTTCGTGCAGACAATTTGAGAATGGACGATCTAGGACGGCTGGCCCAGGACGCGCTCTACTATCACGAAGGACCCACCGAGCCCATGCCCCAGGAGCAGCCGCGCTATTCGTATCAGATGAGTGTTCCGGCAGGAATCCGCAAGGCAGGGCCCTGGGTGGTCTGCTTGTCCGGCCTAATCAGCACCCCAGCAGTCAACAGTCAGTTCTATCTAGATCGCCAGGGGCATCTCTCTGTTTTTCATAACAGGCTTGGGCTCGTTATCACCGGTGCAGGTTCCAAACGCCAGCCCGAACTGGCAACATTCTTCGAGAAAATGCAGGGACAGACCTTTCACGTGCCGATTAGCAGCCGTCTTCAGATGAATGACAATAACGGTGATCGACTTTCACTCGCCTACAATACGTTCTTCACAGATCTCAACGTTCCCCCTCCTTCCGAACAGCAGCTGCAATTGCGCTTCGTCATGACTGCAAGAGGACAACCGCCTTCGGAAGCACAACTGAATCTGCAGCTCTGCTTGAAGGCAGGAGAAACGCTGGAAACTGGCGCTGGCCTAAAGATTGTGCTAGGAACCGAACGGGTCGAACTGGGACCAGCTGAGGTGGGCGGCTGGATCCGCCATCATGGCTGGAAGTTGCAGGCAGACTCTACCGCAAGGTTGACTTGGCCCGTTTATCCTCATGATCCATACAAGGATGCTCCAGAGACCAAGCTTGAGCACGCGGTAGGTGTTGTTTCGGTGCCGCTTCAGCTGGGCGAAAAGGACGCCCCGTACATCCGCCCAAATGCGCAGGAGATTTCTTTCACATTAATGGTCGACTAGGTTTTCTAATAAGGACTCCGCGAAGGGGGCTCTTATTCCGACAAAAACTCCACGTACCCGTGCTTTCGTAGGAAGCGGAAATCATGCGCGTCAATTGCATGACTTCGCTGAGGTTTCGATGCCCGTCGCACCAGTAAAGAGCCGTTGTGGGAATACTGTCCCATGCCCCCGAAGGATACCCTCCACGTTGGTCGGTTGGCAGGTCGTCCAGCGGCAACGTGCCGAAGCGTTTTCGCCTGACAACAATTCTGGACGCCTGCTTCTCCAGAACATCAGTTACCGCAATTGGTTTCACAGGCGCATGGAGACCAAGCTCCCGGCCACGGCGATCAATGGCACGACGGACTCTGCCAGTTTGCTCTTCCCCAAAGCGGCGCAGGCTCTCTATCATCGGAGCGAGACTCTCTGCTACCTCCTTCTGCTTCGATTCCGAGACCAGGCGAAGAACCGAGAGAACGGTTTGCGTTTCCCGGCCAACGGAATAAGTCATGTGATCGGCTGCATCCTGGAGCAGCCGTCCCAGATCTTGAGCGTCACCTGCGGCCGCAACACGTTCCAGGAGCGGCGCAGCGGACTTCAAAATCTGCTCGTACCCTCGTGTTTGGCTCAGCTCGGCGAGCCAAATAGCTTCAGGCTCACTCGCATTGGCCGTGTCCTCGCTGTTATGGTGAGTCTCCACTCCGCTGCCGCTGTAAGCCCACACCGTCGGAATGTTGATCATGGGATCGCTTAAGTAAGTATCGGTGCCGCTCATAGCCGCGTGCTCATGCCAGGGCCGATGCACTTGGGGAAAATACTCTTGTGCGATTCGCAAGATGAACGCATCCGTGTAGGATTTTGCCATATGCGGGTTCATGTAAAATGTGTACTCGGTCCCCGCCAGGTCGTAGGAGGCGGCAGGCGTATCCATGCAGAGCGCAGCAACCGTGCGTCGAATGCGGTCAGGATGCGTCTCAACGTAATGCATCGATCCGTAGAGCTCGCCCATGGTTAACAGACGGATGGTCCTCTTTGGTCGCGGTAGCTTGCCAGAAACAATCAGGCGGTTAAGAGTCGCGAACGATTCCAACATCGCGGCGACGCCGGTGGCATTGTCTTGCGCCCCCTGCTCGAAGGAATGCCCTAAAGTCAGCACTTCTTCGGGCCCAGTCCCTCGAATCACCCCTGTTATGTAAGGATAGCGGCCGGAGTAATAACGGCTATCGACCGTAGCCTTTACCCGGACAACGCCTCGCTGTGCCAAGAGCCTGCGTACCAGCCCCGCCTGCCGCGGACTGATCGAAAATGACAGGAGCGGCGTGCTGCCTTTCGTGAAAGCCCATCCTTGATCGCCCCACGCATTGATCCATTGACGGCCATCTTCAAGGCTCAGATTCTCGGTAAAGGTATTGACGGCTCCGAGTGCTCCAGCTTTTGCCAGTGCCCACTTAAACCCAGCGGGGTTTTGATTCATGAGCACCAGCTTGCCCTTGAGATGCATCTCGGCAAGCCTCGGTAGATCCGCATCGGCAACGTCCACTATCTCCGCCGTAACTCCTTGAGGAGGCGTTGCCCCACTCCACATTCCAAGCGACGAGGGGATCTTCTGATAGTCTGCCAGCGTCGCGATGTCGCTAGGCACCTGCGGATATAGAATTTCCAAACGCGCAGACTTCACGTCCCACGCCAGCGGCATCGTCCAGAAACCGGACTGGGTTGAACCGTCCGCTGTTGCTGCCAGCAATTCGACATCTTGCAGACCGATCCTTTCCATGGATCGTTTAACGTATTCCGCGGTTTCTTGAAATTTTGGAAATGTGAACCAGCGGTCCGTCGAATACACATGGCGCATGAAGTCCATTGCCTGTTCGGGTTGCATCTCGGAGCGAATCGCCTGAATCAGTGAGCTGAGAGTCGTCGGCGCTGGAGTAACCTCCGGTGTCACCACAACCAGGAGGGAAAAAACAACGCATGCAGTCAACGCGTGTCCCCTAGGAGTTTTCATCGGTCTGATCATCTCCCCCTCTTCATAAGCACTCGCGCAGATTCAAGTCACCACTGCAAATACAAATCTCACAACGCCTATGTCAAGTCCGAGCCGCCATCAAGTCTGCTGCCGGATATGCTTTGGAAACGGGCTGGCACCTGGCGTGATAGGATACGGACCTGGTCATCGCACAAATGCGACTGGAGTCCACGTCAGTGGTCAGAAAGAAATCCCTTTGCCGCGGTTTTGTCCTTCTCGCATCTCCGTTGCTGTTCACCGGGACGCCAGTTCTCAGTCAGAACTTATCTCCACTCGTATCCAAAGGCTATGCCGTTTTGCCGGTTCCGCAACAGGTCACGTTGACCGGTAAAGAGTTTGCATTGGACAACCACTGGAAGCTGGAACTCGAAGGCGCGGTCAAAGAAAACGATGTGGCCGGCGAGAGCCTAAAGGCAGGTTTGGCATCGAGATTCAATGTGAGCCTCGCTGGAACTGGGTCCCCGTCAGCCTCAGGAGTAATTCAGCTGGAACTAAGTCCGAACGCCGTTTCCATCGGGCAGGCCACGGATCGGAACACGCCCGCGCTTGTGGAACAGGCTTATCGTCTGACCTTGAGCCCGAAAACTGTGAAAATCGCAGCCAGCGCTGCTCCCGGACTGTTTTACGGAGTGCAGACTCTCGTTCAAATGATTCGCCGCCGAGAGGGTCGCCTCTGGCTTCCCGAGGGAGACATAGTGGACTGGCCCGACGTTCAACTTCGGGTCATTTATTGGGACGACGCCCATCACCTCGAGCACCTCGACGTACTGAAACATGCCGTGCAGCAGGCTGCGTTCTTTAAGATCAACGGATTTGCCATCAAGCTTGAGGGCCACTTTCAGTACAAGAGCGCACCGGTCATTACCGAGCCCTACGCCCTTGGTCGCCCAGAGCTGCAAGAACTCACCGATTTTGCCCTCCGATTTCATGTTCAACTCATTCCTTATCCGGACGCGCCGGCACACGTTGCCTTCATTCTGAAGCACCCGGAATACGCGCCGCTTCGCGCGTTCCCTACCAGCAACTATGAATTCTGTGTGACAAATCGCGAAACCTACAAACTCCTCTTCGCTATGTACGACGACCTCCTCGAAGCCACTAGAGGAAGCAAATATTTCGTCCTATCGACCGATGAACCTTATTACGTGGGCTTGGCCGCTAACTCCCAGTGCGACGAAGTGACGCAGGCGAAGACTCTCGGGTCTGTCGGAAAACTCTTGGCGGAATTTGTCACCAAAGCTTCCAATTATCTACATGACCGGGGTCGCACTGTCTTGTTCTGGGGGGAGTATCCGCTCAAATCCGAGGAGATCACGGCGCTGCCGAGTCATCTCGTTAACGGTGAGGTCTATGGACCAGAATTTGATTCCGTGTATAGGAAACACGGAATCCGTCAGCTCATTTATACGTCGACTCAGGGCGAGGAGCCGCTGTTCCCACACTACTACGTACTGCCGTCCACTCGGCGTCTGCACGAGAAGTCGCCAGGCAATGGCCGCGTCGCCGATATGTTCGACCTTATCTCGTTCACGCCAGCGCGCCAGAATGCCGATCTAATGGGAGCCTTCGTAGCCGGATGGGCCGACGCGGGTTTGCATCCGGAAGCCTTTTGGTTGGGTTACGCAACCGGGCCCGCCGCCGCCTGGCACCCTGCATCGGCAAGCCCCGCGGAACTTATGAATTCATTCTACGATTCGTTTTATGGACCTGAGGCTCAGAACATGGGCCGCCTTTATCAGCTGATGAGCGAGCAGGCACAAATCTGGGATGACACTTGGGAAATCTCACCCTCAAAGTTTCGAACTCCCATTTGGGGTAACTCGGACAAAATCTTCGATCCGCCAAGACCCGCGGAGGACCAAACACTTCCTCCGCTTCCGATTCCCTCTGCAGGAAACCTCGCGATCAGCCATGATTGGAAGCAAGAGAATTCGAGGTGCTTGGAGATTGCGGCCAGCGCCCTCCAGGAGAATGACGAGTTGCTGGATCTGCTGTACGCCAATCTTAAGACAGTCAATGAAAATCGCTACAACATCGAAGTGTTCCTCTCAGTCGCCGGACTGTATAGGCAAAACCTCGAGATGATCCTCGAGCTAGGTCGAATCAACGAATTGCTGAAAGAAGCCCAGACAGCCGCCAAGCAAGAAAAGGCCATCGAGGCAGTCGCCGCTCTCGATGAGGCGCTGAACGCAGCGGCAGGTATTCAGCGTGCGCGCAATCGCGTTCTTCAGACTGCGACCAGCACCTGGTACAGGGCGTGGTTTCCGCGCGTCGCAGAGGCCAACGGGAGGCATTACCTCAATCAAGTGGACGATGTGAAGGACCACCGACCAGTCCGCACCGTCGACATGAGTTACCTGGTGTACCGCGAACTACTCTATCCGCTGGGGGACTGGGCAGCCGGGACACTTGCGGCAAGGAACGAATACGCGCGCGCTCACAAATTGCCGGAGCGTGCTAGTGGGCTGAATTGGAAGGACACGACTATAGCGGCCAATTAATAGGCAGTTTGGTTGATCACCCGCACGCAACCTGACCGCAGCACGTAATGCCTTCGCGGCACTTTTTTAGGAGGTTAGAGATGACAGACCCGATCATCATGAGGCGCGCTTTCATTTCTGGCGGTGCGGCACTGGCCGTCACGGCCAGTGCCGCAGCGAGCGCTGCGTGGGCTGCAGAGCAAAAGCGGCTCCGCATGGCCCTGGTTGGGACCGGCGATCGCGGCTCCTTTACTTGGGGACAGGAGCTGGTGGAAGGCTACAGCGACGTCGTGGAAATCGTCGGACTATGCGACATCAACCGGAAGCGTGTCGAGGCGGCCAAGAACTTGATTGGGACCAACGCACCTTCCTTCACCGATTTCGATCGAATGATCAAAGAGATTCGCCCTGACACGGTCATGGTAACAACAGTGGATGCTACTCACGCGCGTTACATCGTTCGGGCGCTCGAGCTGGGCTGCGATGTGATGAGTGAAAAGCCACTCTGCACCGACGAGGAGCAGTGCGCATCGATCTTGGATGCTCAAAAGAAGTCGGGTAAGAAGGTCACCGTCACCTTCAATGCTCGTCACGATCCAGAAGCCAAGAAGGTAAAGCAGCTTTTGCTGGAGAAGGCCCTTGGTGACGTTATTTCTGTGGACTTTCACGAATATCTGGACACCCACCACGGCGCCGACTATTTCCGCCGGTGGCACCGGCTGAAAGAAAATTCGGGCACGCTGTTGGTGCACAAGGCCTCTCACCATTTTGACCTGGCCAACTGGTGGCTGGATTCCACGCCAGCGGAGGTGACGGCCTTCGGCGACTTGAAATTCTACGGGCGTAACAACTCCTTCCGCAACACGCACTGCCGCGTTTGCCCATTCAAACAGCAGTGCAAATTTTATTGGGACGTTACACAGAATCAACGCTACGTCAAACTTTACGTCGATTGTGAATCCGAAGACG
>QHZC01000354.1:0-1303 GCA_003224515.1 Acidobacteriota bacterium | reverse complement strand
TTGCCTCTCGAAGGCCAGGCCATTTCGATCAACGGCCGTACGGGACGGCTCGATTACAACGAATTCGGTGGCGGAGGATTCAGAAACAACGGGTTGCGCCTGACAAGAAGCTTCGGCAAATCCGAAGTGGTACAAGGCCTGGACCAGCGCCGCGCAGGTGGACACGGGGGAGCAGATACCTCGCTGCATGATTTGATCTTCCGGGGATCGCAAAGCTCCGATCCGCTGGGCTTGCGAGCAGATCTTCGCGCCGGTGCGCTCGCCTCTCTGATTGGGATTGCGGCTTATCGCAGCATCGAACGCGGGAGTCAGACGATCAGGATCAAGGACCTCGTCAAATTGTAATTGCATGGGAGCCGAGCTTCGCATCACTGCAGGTCAGGGATCCGGAACAGCTCTTTTCAGCTGTACTTGGCTGTGACTCGAAGGAGACAAGAATGCTATATGGGTGCATAGCTTGCTTCCTAGCTCTTGTGCTTTCCGTGCCGGCAATGGCGCAGCAGTCGGAGGATTTGAATTTCGCCTCCAGACTAGAGCAGTTCCAGAATATTCGCCGGATGTTGCCGTCGTACTTGAACGGCATCGGACTCCGAATGCTGGAGGAACGGAAGCGTCGAGTCGAGCGCTTGGCCACGATCGAGGATCTGTACAAGCGAAGAGCATATCTGCGCGAACAGATGCTCAAAGATCTCGGAGGGTTCCCCGACAGAACGCCGCTGAACGCTCGTGTGGTTGGCGTCGTGGAACGAAGCGAGCCAGCCTCACTTTTACGTGCCTGCAAACCTTTATCTACCGAAAGGTGGGCGTCCGCCCTACCCAGCGATCCTTTATCCCTTGGGCCATGAGCGCGGAGGAAAAACCAACCCGACTTGGCAACAGATGCTCGGTTCCCTGGCCACGAAGGGTTTCGTCGCACTGACGTGGGACCCAATCGGTCAACGTGAAAGGCTGCAGATTTATGACGAAGATCTACGAGAGTCTAAAGTCGGGGACTCCACCACGGAGCACACCGTGGTGGGTACGCAATGCATGCTAGTGGGGGATCACCTGGCCCGCTATACCATCTGGGACGGTCTGCGGGCTCTCGATTACCTTCTCTCGCGCAAGGAAGTCGATCCCGCGTGCATTGGCTTGACGGGAAATTCCGGTGGCGGCACCCACACGGCCTACATCGCCGCGTTGGATGACCGCATCCACGTTGCCGCTCCTTCGTGCTATATCACCTCCTGGCATTTGATGCTCGACACTATTGGCCCTCAAGACGCGGAGCAAACCTTTCCCTTTTGGCTGCAACAGGGGATCG
>QHZC01000353.1 GCA_003224515.1 Acidobacteriota bacterium | reverse complement strand
CGTTGCGGTTGCGCATCGGGCTCGACAAGACCAAGGCACTACGCACCGCCACTATTCACGAGGTGGCTCACGTGTTACACCCGCAGCTGTTGCTCGTGGACCACGTGCCGGTGGGCGTCTGGGGAGAACTCCTCCCCGTGCTTGAGATGCTGAAGCGAAGAGACGATGCCCCGATAATAGTCTTGGGTCTAAGGGACATTATGGATCGCCCCGAAGTCACGCGCATGCTGTGGGAACGCGAAGGAGCTTACAAAGCAATTCGCAGATACTATGACGAAATTTTCATCTACGGCTGCCAAGAGGTGTTTGACACCAGTTCCCAGTACGGGCTCGAGAGAGAGTTTGCCCCAACGACCCATTATTGCGGATACGTATGCACAAAGGAGCCCTACAAGAGCAAAGAGCAGATGCGCAAGGAGCTCCAGGTTGAGCAGCGTCTGATCGTAGTAACCGGCGGCGGTGGGGTTGACGCTTATCCCATGATGCAGACGTGCATGAAGGCCCTGAGATTGCTCGGGCCGCGCGCGGGTGTGGAGACGATTTTTATCAGCGGGCCGCTGATGGATAACGAGCAGTGTGAACGGCTGCGCGAAGAGGCAAAAGGCCAGAAGGTACGCGTGCTGACGCATGTGGAAGATTGCCTCAGCTACCTGAATGCCGCCGATCTAGTTGTCACCATGGCGGGCTACAACTCGTTGGGCCAGGTGTTGCAGCTCAGAAAGAAGTCGCTCGTGGTGCCGCGGTCTGGTCCGAGCGCCGAGCAGCAGATGCGGGCCCGCCTGTTTGCCCAGCGCGGCCTCGCGGACGTGATCTATCCCTGGGAGCTGTCCCCGAAAAAGATGGCCGGAAAACTGATGGAAAACTTACAGCGAAAGGACTATCCGTGCTATGACCCAGCGATCGACACAAACGGAGGAAGAAATGCGGCCACTCGCTTGGCCGAGCTCCTCGCCTCCAGAGTTTACTATCGCGTCGAAAGCCAGATTCACCGTCGCGTATATCGTTAGCACGTGGCCGAGTCTGTCGCAGACTTTCGTGCTAAACGAGGTCCTGGCGCTTGAGCGACGCGGCTTGCAACTTCGCGTCTTCTCGATCAAGGATCCGAAAGACGAGCCGGTGCACGCCGATGCTAGGCGAGTTCGTGGCAAAGTCTATTACCTCGCGCTGCGTCGCCGCTGGAAACCAATCCTTTGGGGCAACCTGCGGACGCTGTGGCGCCACCCTGGGGCTTATTCGCGCACTCTGCTTCGAGCTCTGCTACGGCCCCGGTGGAGCTTTTTCCGCAACTTCTTGCAGGCCGGTTACCTGGCGGACCTGTTGTTTGGTGAACCCGTCGCGCACCTGCACGCGCACTTCGCCAGCGCTCCAGCAAGTGTGACCATGCTGACGCACCATTTGACCGGCATTCCTTACACGTTCACTGCGCATGCGAAAGATATTCACTTTGCTGCGCAGCCGGCGCTCATGCGCTCCAAGATAAAGAACGCCAAGGCCGTGGTAACGGTCAGCGAATACAACCGGCGATACCTTATGAGTTTTCTCGAGCCGCTGGCGAAGAACAAAGTGCATTGCGTCTATAACGGCGCAGATTTGAGTCAATACGAATATCGCCCTTCTGGCGAAAAGCCGAACGGCCTTCCGGTAATCCTCTCGGTCGCCAGGTTGATTGAGAAAAAAGGGCTTGGCGATTTGATCCGCGCTTGTCAGATCCTCCGGCAACGCGGGCGTGCATTTCGACTCGAGATTATCGGCAGAGGCCCCCTCAGGCGGAGGCTCGAAACTCAGGCTACCGAACTGGGTATAAGCGACCGCGTGAAATTCCTGGGAGCGCGGCCGCAAGAGTTCGTTCGCGAAGCCTACAAACGCGCAGCCTTATTCGTGCTGCCGTGTGTTGTTACTCCAGGCGGTGATCGCAACGGCATTCCCACGGTGCTGCTGGAAGCCATGGCGAGCGGGGTACCTGTTGTTTCGACGACTGTTTCCGGAATTCCGGAACTCGTAGAATCAGGTTCGGACGGGCTGCTTGTGCCGCCGGAAAAACCCGCGATGCTCGCCGATGCGCTCGATCAGATCTTGCTTGATCGCAATCTTGGCAGCAACCTGGCGCGCGCCGGACGCGCCAAAGTCAGCCAGCGATTTTCTATTGACCGCAATGCGGCGCAACTACTCAGGCTGTTTCAGCCCGAAGGAAGCGATGAAGATTCTCTATCTGTGCTTTGATCCGAGCATTGATTTGGCGAGAGAGACCGGAGGTGCCGTCCACATCCGGGCACTGATCCGCGCGCTGACGGACCTCGGTCACGACGTCATGACAACATGCACCTGCGTCAGCCGCCGGCCGTGGGTCGAGTCCCAAGTCGGCGGAATGGTGTCCCCTTGTACTATTGCCGACTGGAACGGCTCGCTCGGAAACGCGATCCGAGGAGCCAATCGGTTCTTACAGCAACGGCCCCGCAGCTATTCCGACATGGTGCGGTTCTTCCACAACGCAAGGTTCTTCAGAGCCGTCGCAGCAGCCGTGCGGCAATTCTCCCCGGACTTCATTTACGAACGCTACAGTTTGTGGGGACTGGCAGGGCTTGGCGCTGCCAAACGTTGTCTTTTGCCCTTTGTTCTCGAGGTGAACGCACCGCTCGTTTGCGAACAACAGCGCTTTCGCGGCGGAATGACTTGCCCCTGGTTAGCTCGCCGAATCGAGCGTCTCGTGTGGCGAGGGTCCGATCTCGTGATTGCAGTTTCGGAAGCGCTTTCGAACCACCTCACGGAAGCGGTCGTGAGCTCGGCGCTGGTGCGAATTCTGCCCAACGGTGTGGATGCTCGCTGGTTCATGGCGATGCTGCGAGCTTCCTCTCGAGGAAACACTTGAACTTGGAAAACCGTTTTGTCATCGGCTTTGTTGGCAGCTTCAAGCCCTGGCGCGAAGCGGATTTTTTGCTTGCTGCTTTTGAGGACTTTCACCGGCTTGCGCCATCATCCCATTTCGAGCAGTTCGGAGGCTCGGGCACCCCTCAGTCCCCCTTCACACAACGGGGAATCACAGCAACTCGTTGCAGTTCCTTCTGACTCAACGTGAATGTCTCTTGTCTCAGGGGTGACATTTTTCAGGTCGCTGGCCGGTATTGAAAAATTATGGAGCTAAGACGCGGTCAGGTCGGCCACCTGTACCAGAGGGCAAGCAAAGGCGAGGGCCAACTTCTGGCCGTCCGACCAGTTGCCGGCTCGGCGTCCAGGATTAAAAATATTGACTGCCATCCAGCCAAGTGAGCGACGAGCCGGAGTGAAAGCTCGTTGATCTCCCGCTCCGGTCAATTGTTCTTCCTCCTTCCAAGAAGCCGCGCGCCGGGGAACACATTGCGAAAGAGAGATGTG
>QHZC01000352.1:1133-4233 GCA_003224515.1 Acidobacteriota bacterium | reverse complement strand
AAAGCTGTGTGCTGCGCCCTGTAAATCCATGATTAATTCTATCTAGGTTGATCGTCCTAGCTTCCCTAAGCAGGCCGGATTAGTTCTTGGGTGCGTAGAGATGCACTTTCCCATCGGCTACGACTGCAATATACCTTCCACCTTCCAAGAACTGCATCACTTTCTTGCCGTCCCTCGCCATTGCTGCCCACCGAGATTTCGTATCAGGGTTCTGCTCTAGTCCTCGCAAGTCTTTTCCATCGAATTGAAAATCGATTTGCTTTAGCTTTCGCTTAGCGGTTGAGCGAACGGGGAAGCTCTCTTCTTCGAGCGTGACTGTCTTCTTGTTTTCGACCAAGGACTGCCGCCAGACATTCAGAAGGGCGTCTTCCAGAGACATCGGTCATAGCCCTCAACCCTCACCTGCATGTTCTTTGGTCACCGAGTGTGGGTTCCTGTCCTCGCGCAGACCTACGAACTTCGAGTGTCTGAGATGGTCTGTTCGAGTCCAGGTCCCAGCCATTCTTTTCTCGCGCTCGTAAACGTCAATTGCGCGTGCTCCGATTGCTTTGCAGCGAGCACGCAAATCTTACTCATTCCAGAGCTCCCTAAACCTGATCGTCGAACCCAGATTGTACATGCTTCTAAGGTTTCAGAAAGTGTGCCAGGAAATTACGAGACAGGGCTTCTCAGGCTCGCAGCCCAATTGGACTCAGCCGGATTACGGTGGAGACAAGGACGACCGTCGCGCCGCAAACAGAATTGCTTCAGATTCGATAGATACGGTACGAATTACAGGGATGCAATCAATGCCCTAACTCGACAAGGTTCCATCAAAGTTCCATCAAACCGTCAAAAATGAGCCTAAACACACCAAAGCCACCAACAGTTAAGTCCTTGATCTTGCTTGGGCTTAGGGTTGGTGGCTTAGGTTCGTTTGGATTAAAAGCGATTCGTAAACTGCGGCAGCGCCATTTGGACAAACGACATAGCTGACTTAGCTGCCCATCACGTCCCATCACCTACCCAGCATTCCCTGTCTTACAACGCAAAAACAACGCAAGCTGAACTCTTTGAGCTAGTTAACATTTACGATGGACAGCCAGGGCATCCATCTTGCACCCACCACGACCAGCGTCGTGCAAAGCACCTGTTTAAGGCGATGAGAAGGCAAATACTTGGTTAGATGAGCTCTCAACAGGCTGCCCGGGTATCGAGCCAATCACCGGGGACGTGGGACCGTTCTTCAGCATCATCAATGCCAAAGTCCGAGGGGAAGGGTTTCGGCGCGGCAACAGCACAATACTCACGTTCGTGGACACAGTGGTTTCCCACGAGGCATTCACGGACAGGCTCCTGCTCCGTGAACTCGTCCACGTCGTCAAGTACGAAAAGCTGGGATTGAAAGAATTCGCCGCCAAGTACGTTACAGGTTTCTTGAGCGGCGGCTCCTACGAAGCGATTCCGCTGGAAATGAATGCCCATGAACTGGACGACCGGTGCGCGGCGGCAACGACGAAGGCTTTTTCGGCGGTAAGTTAGGATATCAAGCGTGAGCGAAAAACAACTCAAACAGTTCCTCAGATCGATGGAACGCGTCAGAAAGCAACACGCTGTCAACCGCAAAGCGGCGCGCAAGTTTCTTCGCGAAGAGGGGGTTCTAACCTCGTCTGGCAAGCTGACGCTTCGCTACCGCGCTGCCAAGTCCTGAATCTAGGTGCACGAACTATCCTCTTCGTTCATTCTCGCCTATCATGGTTGTGACCGTTCCGTCCGTGATCTTCCGGTTGGCCGCCCAGTCTTGCTGCTGTCTAAGTATCTGTAAGCGAGCATTTGTCATACAGACTATCAGCTAATGTATTTTATTGGGTGACCATCTTGCACGTGATTTTCTATCACGCCTGCCTCTTCCAATCCAGTCACGCACGGCGTCCGGCGGCACTTGCTAGGTAGTCACGCCAAGAGGCGAGCAGGCAATCATGACTCTGGTTGTCAAAACGCGCTCAGAAGAAAGCGTGCGGCTCGCGTCATGATAAACTCGTCGCACAAAATCCACACGAGGAGGCCATTCCAGCATGGCAAACAAGACAAGGGTTCTGGGGCAGGCTATCAGGAAAGGAATAAAAATGACGAAGGGTTCGCGTTGGCGGCTCGTGGCGCAGGCCGGAAGAAAGCGTGTCTTCGCCGGTACTTTGCTTACGACTTTTAACTTGGGTCATAGCCGCGTTGGTGTTTTCAGCGTACCCAAGGATTGAAACATCCCGGTCGGTCCGTCGCGCTCCTCCTCACGGAGAATTCGAATGCGTTTGCTACTTATTGTAAGCTGCCTATTGTTTTCTACAGGCATTGCCGGAGCCCAAATGCTTCTAAACGACTCCATCGGCAAAGATCCGGCCAAAGAGAAGCTTTGCGCATTGCGAACAAAGGGTAAGACGGCACCTTTTGAAATCGACTCTCGCTACGTTCCATCCGCGCGGTCGTTCCGTCCAGACGCGACTTTTATTGCAATTGATGGAACTAGTCCTCAGTTTGTTGAATGCTATCTTCGCCAAGGAACGGGCAGATTTGAACCTGATTCCTATAGTCCTGAACAGAGCTATTGGCATTTAATTAGACCCAAAGGATTCCAGCCAGGGATCAATACTCAGATTGGTATTTCGATGGCGCTATGCAGACTCTTCGCCTGATGAAAATTCATACGAACGCATCCGAGCGCCAAGGCCAAGCACAGAAAACGACAACCGGAGATCCGTCCATATGCTCGAAAAGGAGACTCATATGCGTTATTTGCTTTGTTTGTTCCTTTTGGCGGCAACCTGTGTCTCGCCAGTGCATGCCCAGACGGTGGATACTGCGATTCTAGGAACAGTCTTGGACGACAGTGGCGCTCCCGTTTCCGGAGCGGTTCTGAAGATCCTCCAGCCGTCCACGGGATTGTCCCGCACAGCGACGACTTCGCCGGACGGTGCCTACGAGATTCGCTACCTTGTCCCTGGCGAATATGTTGCGGAAGTTCGTTTCGCCGGATTCCGCGGAGAACGCCGCACCGGAGTTGTGATCCAACTGGGTCAGCAAGCCCGAATCGATTTCACGCTGCAGGTTGGCGGGGTTCAGGAAACGG
>QHZC01000352.1:0-1076 GCA_003224515.1 Acidobacteriota bacterium | reverse complement strand
TTCAGGAAACGGTGGAAGTAAACGCCGGAGTTCCTCTTCTGCAAACGGAGAACGCCACCATCGCTGGAGTAGTCGGCCAGGAGCGCATCGAGAGTCTGCCAATCAACGGCCGCCGCTTCGATGATCTGGCGGTGCTCACCCCAGGTGTTTCTGTCTACAACCCTGATCTCCATTCCTCCAGCACCGACGGATCAGAGATTGGTGGAAACGGGGGACGTTTGATCTGGGGCCAGGTGAACGTGGATGGCATCACGATGGTGAATAATCGTCATAACTACGTGAATATCTATCCTTCCCTCGACGCTATCGAGGAGTTCAAAGTGCAGACCGGCAATTACTCTGCGGAATATGGCGGAAACGCCGGCACGAACGTCAACATTCAGATCAAGTCCGGAACCAAACAGTTCCATGGCAATCTTTTCGAGTTCTTCCGCAACGAGGCTCTCGACGCCCGCAATTATTTTGCACCAGCGCCGCAGCCCAAGAACGAACTGAGACAAAACCAATTTGGCGGGACGCTCGGGGGCCCTGTTTGGAAAGACAAGACATTTTTCTTCGCCAGCTATGAAGGGATCCATTCGATTGCGGACGCGCCAAGCCAGGGTATCGTGCTGACCCAGGGACAGAGGAATGGCGACTTTTCCTATCTGCTGCCAGCCGTGCAGCTCATCGATCCAGTAACCGGAGCTCCCATTCAAGGAAATATCATTCCGCAGAACCGGATCGACACAGTCGCGCAGAACATCATCAATAAATACATGCCGCTCCCGAACATTCCCGGTGCCACCACGCCGAACACCACGAACTACGCAGGATCATCGCGGGGCGACCTCACGGTTCATCAGGGCATCATTCGCATAGATCACTATTTCAGTGCCAAGGACCAGCTTTTCGTTCATTACATCTATGCCAACAGAGACTTTCCCCTCACGGAAATTAATCCCAATTTCAAGTTCACAGGCACGTACCCTACTCACAATTTCGAGGCCCAGTATGTCCACACCTTCAGCCCCTCGTTGATAAACGAATTTCGGACCGGCTTTGACTTAGAAAATGTTGCGCAGCTCGGAACCCAT
>QHZC01000350.1 GCA_003224515.1 Acidobacteriota bacterium | reverse complement strand
AATGATGGAAATAGATGTGGGCGGGTGAGTTGCTGGCGGGGATAGATTTTGGCAAGAGGATACGCAGGAATTTCGGTGTCAGGCGGTGCCTGGCAGGGAGGACGTGCCGCATGAGTTTGGGATTGCGCGCTTGCCGCGAAGTTGTGGTTTTGGTTGGGCTGGTCATTGCAAGCATAGTGCCCTTCGCCAAAGCCAAGGCGCTCCCGCCGAAAGATGGGACTAACCGAACGACATACGGTGCTGTGCGGGCGGAATTATCCAACTTGTCGCCGGTTTCGCGAATTCGCTCGTGGAACGGCGACATGTACACGCGCGTTGTGATTGACGTTGGATCTGAGGTGAAATACCGGTCGGCGCGAATTCCCGAGCCCGACCGAATTTATTTTGACATCGACAATGCGAAGCTCACCTCAGAGATGGTCCATAAGCCGATCGAGGTCGGCAACGGCGATCTGCTGAAGGGCATCCGGGTCGCGCAGAACCGAACCGGAGTCTTGCGGGTCGTGCTGGATGTGAATCAGGTCAAAAATTATTCTGTGTCTCTTCTCCCCGATCCGTACCGTTTGGTCGTGGACTTGTACGGCTCCTCGACAGCCGTCAAAGCAGATGCATCGAATAGGGTTCCTCCTCCACCTGAGCCTGCCGCAAAATACCTGCCAGTGGTCAAGACGGAAGTGGCTACTACGGGAGCTGTGGCAGTGGCCCCGGCCAAATCTACCCAGGTCAAGTCTCCACTCGTTGCGTCGACCAACACCTCGTCCGCAGAGTCACGATCGTTCCCGGTTTTGGTGTCCACTGCGGCATCCGGCCGCATGGGCAAGCAATCGCCGCCAAGCGAAACAGGAAGCAATGCGGCCAAGGATTCAAAAAAATATGTTGCTCCCGGCTCCAAACCGAATACAGCGCAGCAGGGCGAAATCGGTGCCTCCTCGCTTCCGTCCAACTTGTCGCCGGTGCCGTTTATCCGCACATCGAACGATATGTACACGCGCGTTGTGATTGACGTTGGATCTGAGGTGAAATACCGGTCGGCGCGAATTCCCGAGCCCGACCGAATTTATTTTGACATCGACAATGCGAAGCTCACCTCAGAGATGGTCCATAAGCCGATCGAGGTCGGCAACGGCGATCTGCTGAAGGGCATCCGGGTCGCGCAGAACCGAACCGGAGTCTTGCGGGTCGTGCTGGATGTGAATCAGGTCAAAAATTATTCTGTGTCTCTTCTCCCCGATCCGTACCGTTTGGTCGTGGACTTGTACGGCTCCTCGACAGCCGTCAAAGCAGATGCATCGAATAGGGTTCCTCCTCCACCTGAGCCTGCCGCAAAATACCTGCCAGTGGTCAAGACGGAAGTGGCTACTACGGGAGCTGTGGCAGTGGCCCCGGCCAAATCTACCCAGGTCAAGTCTCCACTCGTTGCGTCGACCAACACCTCGTCCGCAGAGTCACGATCGTTCCCGGTTTTGGTGTCCACTGCGGCATCCGGCCGCATGGGCAAGCAATCGCCGCCAAGCGAAACAGGAAGCAATGCGGCCAAGGATTCAAAAAAATATGTTGCTCCCGGCTCCAAACCGAATACAGCGCAGCAGGGCGAAATCGGTGCCTCCTCGCTTCCGTCCAACTTGTCGCCGGTGCCGTTTATCCGCACATCGAACGATATGCACACGCGCGTTGTGATCGACGTCGGATCAGAGGTGAAATACCGGTCGGCGCGAATTTCCGAGCCCGAACGAATTTATTTTGACATCGAGGGCGCAAAGCTAACTTCGGCGATGGTCCATAAGACGAACGATGTGGGAGACGACGTCCTCCTGAAGGGTGTCCGGGTCGCGCAGAACCGGGATGGAATCCTTCGGGTCGTGTTGGATGTGAATCAGGTCAAAGATTATTCTGTGTCTCTTCTGCCCGATCCCTATCGGCTAGTCGTGGACTTGTATGGCACCTCGGCAGCCGTCAAAGCAGATGCATCGAATAGGGTTCCTCCTCCACCTGAGCCTGCCGCAAAATACCTGCCAGTGGTCAAGACGGAAGTGGCTACTACGGGAGCTGTGGCAGTGGCCCCGGCCAAATCTACCCAGGTCAAGTCTCCACTCGTTGCGTCGACCAACACCTCGTCCGCAGAGTCACGATCGTTCCCGGTTTTGGTGTCCACTGCGGCATCCGGCCGCATGGGCAAGCAATCGCCGCCAAGCGAAACAGGAAGCAATGCGGCCAAGGATTCAAAAAAATATGTTGCTCCCGGCTCCAAACCGAATACAGCGCAGCAGGGCGAAATCGGTGCCTCCTCGCTTCCGTCCAACTTGTCGCCGGTGCCGTTTATCCGCACATCGAACGATATGCACACGCGCGTTGTGATCGACGTCGGATCAGAGGTGAAATACCGGTCGGCGCGAATTTCCGAGCCCGAACGAATTTATTTTGACATCGAGGGCGCAAAGCTAACTTCGGCGATGGTCCATAAGACGAACGATGTGGGAGACGACGTCCTCCTGAAGGGTGTCCGGGTCGCGCAGAACCGGGATGGAATCCTTCGGGTCGTGTTGGATGTGAATCAGGTCAAAGATTATTCTGTGTCTCTTCTGCCCGATCCCTATCGGCTAGTCGTGGACTTGTATGGCACCTCGGCAGCAGTCAAAGCAGATGCACCGAATAGGGTTCCTCCTGCTGAGCCTGCGGCAAAGTACGTTCCATCGGTGAAGACGGAGAAAACGGCTGAGGGAGCTGCGGCAGCGGCTCCGGCCAAGTCTACCGAAGCGAGCACGGTTAAGTCTGCGCCCGTTCCGCCCGCAAACAACTCGGTCGTGGAGTCACGATCTCTCCCGCCTTTGCCGTCCACTCCGCCATCGAGTCGCATGGGCATAGAATCGCCAGCAAGAGAAACAGCAAGCAATGCGGCCAAGGATTCAGAAAAATATTTGGCCGCTACCTCTCAATCGAATACAGCACTGGACAGCGAAGTCGCTGCCTCCACGCCGCCACCCGAGAAGCCAGCCACGCATTCCCCAAAGGTTACTTACCAAGACGGACAGCTAACCATCGTCGCTGAAAATTCGTTGCTTTCGGATATCTTGTCGGCATTGCACACGGCGATGGGAGCGGAGATTGATCTTCCGCCTAGTGCTTCGAGTGAACGCATTTGGGTCCGGCTCGGGCCGGGACCGGCTCGCAAAGTCGTCAGCGAATTGCTGAGTGGAACCGATCTTAACTTTGTTATCCAAGGATCTACTACCGATGTGGATGGGATCCAAAGTGTGTTGCTAACGCCGCATAGCGAAGCAGGTCCTGGCAACCGCGGAATTTCAAGCGAGCCGCAGGAACGCATGGCCAATCGCCAGCCCCCTAGCGGGAATCCCACTGCGGTAGAAGCACCCGAGCCAGAGAATGCGGTTCTCGCGGAAACAACAACCGGATCCTCGGATCCAACGTCGCCTGGCGCAGGCTCGCCCCGCGTAGGACCACAGCCCGCAACCGCCAGCTTGTCATCCGCAAATTCGATTGCACATCCCAGCCCGCCTTCATCGATGACCTCGGAAGAAATCAGGCAGCAGCTTTTGAGCATGTATCAACAACGAAAGCAGCTGCAGCAAAATCAACCGAGCACATCTGCGAACCCAAACCCGTAAGCTGGGTATTTGCGGAATCGCTGTCTGAACTTTCTCGCGGAGCTGTTGCGCCGTTTAGCCTATTGCAGCGTACCGGACGCCTCGGTGGTGATCAACATCGCCGGCAGTTTCACTGAACCGTCTGAAAACCCGCCCAGTCGATATGCCCCGGCTGCTGTCTCATTTGTGGAATCTTGATTCCTAGCCTAAGTTTCCGGGTTATAGCTCGATTTTTGCCGAAAAGCGAGAAAAGGGGGGTTCGAAGGGTCGGAGCGAAAAGGAAAAGCGTATATACTAACCGGCTATAAAACGGTCCAACTGGAGCGCACGGAAAAGCTGATCTTGTTCAGGATCCAAGCGGGTCAAGGTGTGCTCGGCGCGGGGGCGGCCTCCCATCGGAAGCTTTTCGGTGGTTTGAGCGGAATAGTAGTTGGTGATCTCCTTGATGCGCTTGAGTTGCTCGATGAGGCGAGACTGAGTGATCTGCACTCCTGCCTGGTGTACTCGGCGGTGTAGCAGGGAGACCAGCGTCAGGGCGAGAACGCAGTAAAACGCATGGACGCGCAGCATCTGGTCGGTCCAATGGCGGGGAGGAGAAAAGCTAATGAAGTAGGGATCCTTCATGTCCCGGAAAGCTCGCTCAATGTGATGTTGACCGCGATAGCCAAAGATGATTTCTTCGTCGGTAAGATCCGTGTGATCGGTGAACAAAATCCTTTTGCCGAGAATGCGCTTCTTTAGTTTTTGATAGGCCTGGTCGTCTGTTCCAAAGGCAATCCCCAGCCGCCGGTGTTTGCGAGTCACCTTGCCCCACAGAAAATCGGCGATGTACTGGCCAGAGACGATAGTATCCAGATGTTTCTGGATACTGGCGGCGGTGTAGGGCTTGCCCCGCCATCCTGGTTTATAGCTGCGGGCGATCCGTTTCTGGAGATCTCGCAGAGCACGCAGCTTCTTGACCAGATGCTGCCGGATACCGCGGATCTGCCCACGTAACAAGGCACGGCTGCGGGTGATCACAAGGGTGCGCTTGTGCCCAAAGACTTCCTTTTCGGTGCGATATACGCGCACCCCGGGGAAACGGGGATCTTTATGGAGAGAACGAAACTGCTCCAAAGGGAGGTTCAAAAGATCTTGGTGTT
>QHZC01000349.1 GCA_003224515.1 Acidobacteriota bacterium | reverse complement strand
TCAAACGGAAGCTTCACGCCCTTGCGCAGTTGATCCACAAATCGTTTGATGGTTGTGTGCATCACGGCCCCAAAACTCATCGCCGCCCTCGGCCCTTTCCGCAGCGACCACGAATACCCGAACAAATACTGTTGAGGGCAGGTGCGGTAACCGTTCACCGCCGAAGGGCTGAGGGTCAGGGGCTCCGCGGCCAGCGGATGAAACTCCTCGGCCCAATCCGCAATGCGCGAAAAAATCTTTGCCGGCTCGGCTGCGGCGGGGAAGAGCTGCGCATCTTCCGGACGGCCTTCCCGCGCCCGATCCTCTACTCCCCTGGGAAGCAGTTTTGGCAGCATCTGACGCACGTCTTGCCGCTTTACCGCCGGTTCCATCACGATGTCTTCGATGAACACCGGCACTTTTCCCTTTTTCTCCGCGACCGTCGTGATGGTCAGCCCTTCTTCGGCGCGCGTCAGCGCCACATAAAACAGCCGCCGCTCTTCCTGAATATGAAACTGCTCCGCGGGGCCACCCTCTTTCATAAGGTCCACCGGGAATTCGAACACCCGCGACCTCTCGCTAGCCGGGAACGCGCGATTGTTCACGCGCAGCAGAAACACCTGCGGAAACTCCAGCCCCTTCGCTCCATGCACGGTCATCAATTGCACCGCGTCTCCCGGCGCGGCTTCTTCCAGGCTCACGGCTCCGCCGGCCTGAGCGTAGTAATCCAAATACTCGATAAACTCCGCCAGACCGCGCGTTTCGCTCTTCGGTTCCCATTCCTTCATGAATTCCGCCAGTCGCGTCACGTATTTTCGGTCCTGTCCCTTGGCACGCTGCGGTATTTCCAGCCACTCCGTCAGGCGGCCCAGAATCTCCCGCGCGGTCGACCGCTTGAGCATTTTTCTCTCGGACGAAACAAACTCTACCAGCTGCCCCAGCGCCGCATGCGACTGGTCGAAGGGCAATTGCCCCTGGGGCAGTTGCAGGATGTCGTAGATCGCCTTTTTGTCTTTTCGCGCGCGCTCCGCCAGGCGCACCAAGTCCGCCGCCTCCAGGTGCCATGCCGGCGTCCCCAACACGCGCGCGCAAGCAATGTCGTCGTAGGGAGTGGCGATCAGCTTCAGGTACGCAAGCACGTCCTTCACCACGGGATGTTCAAGAATGGAGAGATTCGTGATCACAAACGGAATCTTTCGCCGCGATAGCTCTTCCACTAGATGATCGCGATGCGCATGCTGGCGGTACAGCACCGCGAAATCCTTCCAGCGCCGCCCCGCCCCGTGAATGCGTTGCAGTTCGGCCGCCACCCATCGCGATTCTTCTTCTGGTGTTGCCAACTCGGCGATGCGGATCTTTTCACCCGCGGGCTTGTTAGGGGACAGGACTTTCTTTGGAAAGTCGGCGCTTACCGCATTCTGCCCGATCACTTGCATCGCAACGCGCAGAATATTCGGTGTCGAGCGGTAGTTCTCCGTCAATGACACGCGGAACGGTGTCGAGTCCTGGCCTTCTTTCCACCCCGCAAACCGCTGCAAGAACAGTTTAAAACTCCCGAACGAAGCTCCGCGGAAGCGGTAAATCGCTTGGTCGTTGTCGCCGACCGCCACGATATTCCTCGCCGGCGCGGCCAGGAGCTCCAACAATCGGAGCTGCGCGATGTTGGTATCCTGAAATTCATCCACCAAGATATAGCGGTATTTTTTTTGCAGCGTCTCGCGCAGCTCGCTATCCCGCTCCAGGAGCCCAACCGCTCCGGTGATCAGCGAGCCAAAGGAAACCCGCTTCTTCTCGCCGAGGAGCTCTTCGCTGGCCCGGTACGCTCGTGCAAGTTCCTGCTGTAACCCAACCGTTTCCAGGCGTTCCGAGAGCGTGTCTTTGTCGAGCGCTTCCCGCTGGGCTTCCAGGTGCGCCGCCAGCCCGGCAGCATAGCGCTGATAGTCTTCCGAGGACACCAGTTCGTCCTGGCATCGTGAAAAGAACTCCACGAAATCGTTCAGGAATTGCCCGGGATCCGCCAATCTCCTGTATTTCTCCAGACCCAGCCGCTGCAGATTCCGCCGAAGCAAAATCCAGTGATCGAACTTGTCCAGCATCACCCGTTGGGGATCGGCCTCGGCCAGCAATGTTTCGCAGAAGGAATGAAACGTGGCGAGTGTCACTGCTTTGCCGCGCTCGCCCGTGGCCTGCACCACGCGGGCTTTCATTTCGCCTGCGGCTTTTTTCGTAAAGGTCAGCGCGAGAATGTTTTCGCCGGAAAGCGATTCGTCGGATTGCAGCAGGTGCCGGATGCGCTCGGTGATGACGCGCGTTTTTCCGGTTCCCGCGCCGGCAATCACCAGCAGTGGTCCCTCGCCGTGCGTGATCGCCCGGCGTTGCGCGTCATTGAGTTTCAGTCCGCGCTCACCGAGCGGTTCCATTTTGAACAGCGTGGCCATGATTCAAGAAGAGTATCGGATTTTTCGGGGGAGGGGAAACCGGGGCTATTTTCCTAGTGTGCTCCTGCTACCGCTGCGAAAGCTCGCCGGATGCTACCTTGCTGTTGAACTCGGCTGACTTTTTCTTTGGGACGCTGAGGGTTTGCCACTTGTCACCAGCGAAGTGCCGTGCAAGATAAACGATTTGCCCCACATGATAGGAATAGTGAGCGATCTGGCGATTGATGGCCTGCATGACGGAATGCGGTTCGGTGCGAATGGTAATCGTTCGCGATAGATGCTCATCCCTGAGTGGCTGCAGGGCATCGAAAGCGCACTTCCAGCCGCGCTCCCACAGTTCCATCAATTCCGCGCGCGCCGTGGGCGGTGCCTCAAATTCCGTGTCGCGATTCCTGTCCGGCTTCTCTCCATCCGTTGTGAGAAAATCCGTCCAGCGCGAACGCATGTTTCCCGCCAGGTGTTTCACGATAATCGCGATGGAATTCGATTCCGCATCCAGGGCGGTGAAGAGTCCCTCATTCGGGCACTGCGCCATGGCGCGATCTCCAAGCTTCTTGTAGTAGTGGAAGATGTCGAGGGAGTCTTTCACGTAAGAGGTGGTGAACTGGTGTGCCATAACCTCATTTTGCGCTGTCAGCCGTTCCTGTCAACCCCGGTCCGAATCTTCGAAGCGCTGGAGCCATATGCATTCATGGGAAGTGCCGGACTCGCCTGGGCGTGCAACTAAGCAGAACAGAGGTTAACGCCCGAAAAAGTGGCTCCAAGGCGCTCGAAAGAACTTCTTGACAATTCGCTTTTTGTTCTCCTAGTATCGGTGGGCTCGCATTTCCAACGGAGGAAGTCATGACCATTGGACAGATGATGCTTGGTGAGTTCGACCAAGAGATGCAGAACACGCGCAAGACTCTCGAACGATGTCCGGACGAAAAGTGGAATTGGAAGCCGCACGAGAAGTCTGGTACCGTCGGCTGGCTTGCCAGCCATATCGCCACCATGCCCGGGTGGCTGACGATGACAATCAACACCGAGGAACTGGACTACGCCCCCGTAAACGGCCCAAGCTACCAGCCGCCCAAGATTGCGAACAAGAAAGAGCTGCTCGCGGAATTGGACAAGAACGTCGCGGAGGGCCGTGCCGCACTTGCGCGCGTGAGCGACGCGGAAATGATGAAGGGGTGGAAGCTACTTGCCGGCGGCAAAGAGATTTTTACCATGCGGCGCGTGGCGTGCATTCGCGGGATGGTGATGAACCATATCATTCATCATCGCGCGCAACTTACGGTGTATTACCGTTTGCTGGGCGTCCCGGTGCCGGGGCTTTACGGTCCGAGCGCAGACGAAGGCCAGCCGGGCGCAACGGAAGCCGCCGCGAATTAACATCGCCCTCCGGAGGCGGAGCGCGTTCCGCCCCCAGAGTTTTTCCCTCCGCAGCCTCCTTCCTGGTATCGCGGTATAATCGCTTGTCGCTCCGCCGGAGGCTTACCATGAATACGGAAACGCCCGTCATTCTCTCCGCTGTCCGCACGCCGATCGGAAAATTTCAAGGTGGTCTTGCCGGATTCTCAGCGCCGGAACTTGGCGGCAAAGCTGTTGCCGAAGCGATTCGCCGCGCGGGCCTCGATCGAAAGCAAATTGACGAAGCCATTCTCGGCAACGTTGTGCAGGCCGGGCTTGGACAGAATCCCGCGCGGCAGGCGGCACTCAAAGGCGGCTGCGATGCGCGCGTTGCGGCCATGACTATCAATAAAGTTTGCGGCTCCGGACTGAAAGCCGTGGCGCTCGGAGCGCAGGCGGTGCAGCTTGGCGAATCGGAAATTGTGGTCGCGGGTGGGATGGAGTCCATGTCCAACTGCCCATATCTGCTGCCGCAAGCACGAACTGGCTATCGCATCGGCGATGGAAAACTTGTCGACTCCATGATCGCCGACGGATTGTGGGACGCTTACGAGAATTTTCACATGGGTATGACCGGGGAATTGGTTGCCGAAAAATACGGGATTACTCGCGAAGAGCAGGACCGCTTCGCCGTCGAAAGCCACCGGAAAGCGGTGCGCGCACGAAAATCGTGCTTTTTCGAAGCGCAGATTCTGCCGATTGAAGTGCCGCAGAAAAAGGGCGAGCCGGTTGTCGTCAGCTACGACGAATCTCCGCGCGAAGACACCAGCATGGAAGCGCTAGCGAAGTTGAAGCCGGCGTTCAAGAAAGACGGGACCGTCACCGCGGGCAACGCGCCCGGCACAAATGACGGCGCGGCGGCATTGATTGTTACCAGCGAGCGGAATGCGTCGCGTCTTGGAAAGCAGCCGATCGCGCGGATCGTCGCGCAAGCGGTTAGCGGCGTTGAGCCCAAGTGGGTGATGATGGCGCCGGTGGACGCGGTGGAAAAATTGCTCGCGAAGACCGCGTGGGACCGCGACAAGGATGTCGATCTCGTTGAGCTCAACGAAGCTTTCGCCGTCGCTGCCATCGCCGTGACGCGGCAGCTCAAGCTCAATCCCGAAAAGGTCAACGTCAACGGCGGCGCCGTCGCGCTCGGACATCCTATTGGTGCGAGCGGCGCGCGCATCCTGGTTACCCTGCTCTATGAATTGCAACGCCGTAACTTGAAACGCGGCATCGCCGCCCTCTGCCTCGGCGGAGGTAACGCCGTCGCTCTCGGGGTCGAGCGCTACTAAGTTATTTTTGAGATTCAAGAGCTACTGAATGAGCGTGCTCTGACTGGCGACGCATTTCCATTGACCGGTCTGCTTGATCCAAGTGTCCGTGAAGCGCGCGCGCCGGGTGTACGGTTTTCCCTTGGTACTGCCCGTTTCGCGATAGACGCCCGAGACTACCCCCGCGTTGCTGTAGACCTGCGCCTTCATGCCCTCGTCGTGCATATGCTCGGGACTTGACCTGGGGCTGGCGACCGAGCGCAAGTAGGCCGCTTTGTT
>QHZC01000052.1:8908-10919 GCA_003224515.1 Acidobacteriota bacterium | reverse complement strand
CTGCAACCGCCGCTTACGGGGACGATCGAGCGGCTTGGCCACCAAGGTGTGAAAGAAATACTCATCGTTCCCATTTCGTTCGTCACCGAGCACATCGAGACGCTGCACGAAATCAACATCGAGGCCCGCGAGGAAGCGAGCAAGCTAGGCATCGAGAAGTTCCGCATGATGCCAGCGTTGGGTGATTCGCCGGTATTTATCGCCGCGCTGAAGGATCTCGTGTTGCACGCCGTAGGGATTGACGCCGGGTTACCTTCCATACCGCGAGTACCGGCGGTGGGCCAGAAGACCGGCCCGATTTCATCCAACGTTTGAACTCGACGTTTTTGTGGCATACGCATTTATCATCGATTTTTCTCTCGGGCGCAATATTCGCTTCTAGGATATAATCCGCCGCTGGGACAAGGGCTATGTCACCTACTTACAATCCCAGTGTGCACAGATTCTCCGTTTTCGTCGTGTGTTGGACTGTCCTTCTTTTCGTTGCGGGTGCGCTCGTTACCTCGAAGGATGCGGCCCTTTCTGTGACAGACTGGCCGAAATCCCATGGCACCTGGGTTCCTCCGCTAACAATGCTTCAGGGTGGCGACCTATTTGAGTTCTCGCACCGCGTTGTCGCGGGCGGTTTGGGGCTCCTTGCACTCGCGCTGGCGGTGTTGCTTCGGGTGAAGGAAAAACGGCCATGGCTGCGTTGGCTTGGGTTGACTGCAGTTCTTGGTGTCGCGGCGCAGGCCATTATGGGCGGCCAGGTTGTCATACGGTTGCTTCATTACTGGCTGCCCGTCATCCATGCCTGCTTTGCACAGATCGTTTTTGGCGCCGTGCTCGCTATCGCGGTGTTTACCAGCAAGTGGTGGGTTTCCGATCAGCCGCAACTGCAAGACCGCGGAACCCCTTCGATTCATTCTCTGGCGATCCTCAATGCCGGCGTCATCTATCTGCAGGTGATTCTGGGCGCCAGCTTCCGCCACAAGGAAATCCCGATCGGGCCGCACATGGCAGGAGCATTGCTGGTGCTCGGGATGGTTATTTGGACGGCGGTCGCGCTGCGCAAACGATTTACGCAGTCACGGGAATTCTCCAAGGCACGAATCCTGCTGCATGCGATTTTTGGAACGCAGTTCCTGTTAGGTCTTGGGGCCTTTTGGTCGCGGCTCACTACCGCGGACGCTCCGCAGCCCATGCCTGTTATGGTAACGTTAACCGTGATCCACACGGTCGTGGGGGCGATACTCTTCGTGTTTTCGGTGGTAATAGTGCTGATGTGTTACAAGTTGATTCCGCGCGGAAGGGAAGTTGCCGCGACGGCGTCACGGCCGGTGACCACAGGATGAGCACGGCACACGCCAGGGAACTGACGTTTTCTGCCCGCGCGAATGGATACGTCTCGCTGACGAAACCGGACGTTTCCTTCCTTGTGCTGATGACAACGGCTGCCGGTTATTACATGGGCGCGCGCGGCCCTGTCGGATGGCTGCACATGATCCATGCCGTTTTCGGCACCATGCTCATCGCCGCGGGTACAGCGGCATTGAATCATTACCTCGAGCGCGAGTCCGACCGTTACATGCGGCGAACGGCTTCGCGACCGCTGCCAAGCGGCGTGTTGCAGCCGCGGGAAGCGCAGGTCTTTGGCCTCGCACTAGCAATGGCCGGGGCCGTGGATCTGTATTTGGCGGCGGGGGCGCTTGCTTCGGGACTCGGCATTGCGACCTGCCTGAGCTACTTGCTGGCTTACACTCCCTTGAAAAAACGCACCGTGTGGGCGACGTTCGTTGGTGCTTTTCCCGGGGCCATTCCCCCGATGATCGGCTGGGTGGCGGCAACGGGATCGCTTGACCGCGGCGCGTGGCTGCTTTTCGGAATATTGTTTCTTTGGCAGTTTCCACACTTCCATGCCATTGCGTGGATGTACCGCGAAGATTACGCTCGCGCGGGCATCATGATGCTGCCGGTGGTCGACCGCGAGGGTACGCGCACGTTCCGGCAGATCATTCTGTATGCTGTCGCC
>QHZC01000052.1:867-8888 GCA_003224515.1 Acidobacteriota bacterium | reverse complement strand
CTCGTCACCAGCACCGCCTTGGTGCAGGTGTGTTTGTGGGCCTCCAGCAACAAGACGAACGCTCGCGCCAAATGGCTCATGCACGCGACGGTCCTGCACATTCCGGTGTTGCTGGGCTTGATGGTCTACGACAAGCTCCCGCGCTGATCAGACTGGTTCAGGAAAGGACCAATCCGCACACATGTTCTCTCATGCTGCCCTTAATGCCTCTCTCAACGGAATCAGCGCGCTGCTTCTGGCGGGAGGCTATACGGCGATCCGGGCCGGAAAACGGGAGGTACACAAGGTTTTCATGATCTCCGCGTTTACCGCTTCAACGGTTTTCCTGGCGTCCTACGTGGTTTATCACATCCGCGTGAGGCAAGTCGTCCTTTTTCAAGGGCAAGGCTGGATCAGGCCCGTTTATTTCGCGCTGCTGCTGTCGCATACGATACTGGCGATCGTGATTGTGCCGTTGATTCTGATTACGCTGCGCCGCGCCTGGCTGGGGAAATTCGACAAACACCGACTGATTGCGCGGTGGACCCCAGGCGTGATCGTTTATCTGATGGTCTATCAGATCTACTTGGGGAAAAGCAGTTGACGGAGGGCGATGCCCGCTGCGCGAAAACGCCTTAGAATTGCGAAGAGTTATCCTGCCGGAAACCCGGCGGAACCAGCCCCCCCGTCAGCGAAGAACGGACTGCCTGACGCGTGCCGGACCTGGGAAATACGATGTGCCAGAAATCGATGTTGGGATTGGCGAACCCGATTCCCACGAATCGCCTTTCCCGCTTCTCCCGCAAAGAAGTCACGAAACACTCCGCCGACTCCGAAGTCATCTGATTGATGACCCGAACGTTCTGGCCGGGGATCAGGGGAGTATCCATAAGCACAAGGGCCCCGTAGGCGCTCACGACGTAGGTAGAGGCCCTCAGATCGATGGTTTCACCTTCGGGCAAGCGGCAACGCACCGTCAGAGGTATCTGAAGGGATAGACGCGTGGTTCGCCGACGCTCGGGGTACCGTGTTCTCTGCATAAGGCCGCCTTGGGGGCACAGCCGAGGATGTAGGGAATGCTGCCACGATCCCAGTCAAAAAGACAAGTACTTTAAAGATTTGGAACTCCTAGTACTTTCGGAGATGTTTGGGCACTACTCGCACTGAGGGCGGCAATCACGGCGTCGGCGAATTCCTCCGTACCGGCTTTGCCACCGACGTCCGAGGGCATCCTGGATGCGCTGCGCCGCAGTTCGTTCGCCAAGGTGGTCGAGCATAAGAATACTGCTCATCAGCAGGGCAGTTGGATTGGCGAATCCCTTGCCGGCGATATCGGGCGCGGTACCATGCACGGCCTCGAACATCGCGCATTCGTCACCGACGTTGGCGCTGGGCACAACTCCTAAGCCGCCGACGAGCCCCGCAGCCAGATCGCTCATAACGTCGCCATAGAGATTCGGCAGCAAAAGCATGTCAAATTGTAGGGGATCCATCACGATCTGCATGCAAGCGTTGTCAACGATGAGTTCTTTGTATTCGGTATCGGGGAATTGCGCCGCGACTGCCCGGACCGATTTCAGAAACAACCCATCCGAAAGTTTCATAATGTTAGCTTTGTGAATAGCATGAATCTTTTTTCGGCCGTGATATTTTGCATACTCAAACGCAAATTTCGCGATCCGCGTGGAGGCCCGCTCAGTGATGATCTTGAGGCTTTCCACGACCCCGGGAACGACCTCGTGCTCGAGGCCTGAATATAGGTCCTCGGTGTTCTCGCGCACGAGAATCAGGTTCACGTTTTCAAAATGCGATTTGACACCCGGCATGTTTTTCACCGGCCGCAGATTGGCATAGAGGTCGAGCGTCTTGCGCAACGCCACATTCACACTGGGCGCGCCGCCGGCGATGGCCGTGGCCATGGAGCCCTTCAGCGCAACGCGATTCCTGCGCACGGATTCCACGGCCGCCTGGTTGACGGTTTTTCCCTGGTCGGAGGAGCTGTCGGAGCGTCCGGCGATCTCCTCCCAATCGATCTGCACGCCCGTGGCTTCCAGGATGCGGCGTGTCGCGGCGGCTACTTCGGGCCCGATTCCTTCTCCCGGGATGAGGGTAACTTTGTGTCTGATCATTGCATCTCATTGTAAGCCATGCTTCCGTGCTTGTCGAAATGCGGCAACGCCTGGCGTTTCATGATAGGAACATAGCGTTGCGCGGCGGTATGAAAGTTCTGGTATAATGTGAATATTGATAGCTTCGCGGGTACGCCCGCGAGCGGAGGCCAAGAGAATTTATGATCAATTTGACGCCCGTTGCGAGTACCAAGGTCAAGGAAATCATGAGCATGCAAAGCCCGGTGCCGGTCGCTCTACGGGTGGCTGTCGTCGGCGGCGGCTGCTCCGGTTTCCAATACCACATGGCGTTTGAAAACCAAACCACCGATGCGGATCAGGTTTTTGAGTTCGATGGTCTGAAGGTCGCCGTGGACCAGATGAGTTCCATGTATCTGGACGGGATTGAGATCGACTACATCGAGACGCTCGAAGGTGCGGGATTCAAGTTCAACAATCCCAACGTGAAGAGCACCTGCGGCTGTGGCAGCTCCTTTAGCGTCTAGTTCCGTGTAGGGAAGCGTCTCGCGCGCTTCCAGATTCTGTCTTCGGGCTCCTGAGCGGTATGTTCAGGAGCCTTTTTTATGCCCTCTAGCCAATCCGACTGGGATGCCAGGCACAAACTCGCCGCCGACGCGCCTCCCACCGAACCCGCGAGCATCGTCCGCGAACTCTTGCCGTTCCTGCCGGCTGGCCAGGCGCTGGATATCGCTTGCGGCACAGGAAGACATTCGCTGCTTCTTGCCGCGCGCGGCCAACCCGTCACGGCAGTAGATTTATCCAGCGTTGCTTTAGATATTTTGGAAGCTCGCGCACGCAGCATGCACGCCCCGGTACGCCGCAGCGCGAGCCTCCTTGAGACCGGACGGCGGTTGCATCGCGGACTCGAGTTGACGCAGGCGGATCTGGAGCGGACCCAGCTCCCGGAGCGCCGTTACGATCTGATCCTGTGTATTCAGTATCTGCAGAGATCGCTCTTTTCACAGATGGCCAGCGCTCTTCGTCCGGATGGTGTCCTGGTATTTGAGACTTATACAAGCGCGCAGCTTGAGTTTGCCGAAGGCCCGCGGAATCCGGCCTATCTTCTCGAAACCGGCGAACTCCGAGAAGTGTTTCCGGAGCTTTGTGTGCTGTTCTACCGGGAGCTGCGAGCCGGGCAGGGAATCGCCAGCATGATCGCAAAGAAGCGGAACAAGCATGGTTGCGCCAAATTGTAGGGGAACAGTCACATGAGCGGAGCGCCAATGTTTGCAATCTTCGGCTTCCATCCGTATCCTAAAGTCCGGGCATGAGAATAGCGCTCGCGCAGTTCAATCCCACCGTTGGCGACTTTGCAGGGAATGCCGCTCGCATCTTGAGCTTGGCGGTGCAAGCCAAGCAGCGAGGTGCGGACATTGCTATTTTTACCGAGCTTTGCCTCTGTGGTTATCCTCCTCAGGATCTGTTGGAGCGGCCAGCTTTTCTAGACCGGAACATGGATGAGCTGAAAGCCCTTGCGGCCAGAATTTCTCTGCCCGTTCTTGTCGGCTACGCCGGGCGCGTGAAAAGTGGCGCGGGCAAATCCGTGGCCAACAAGGCGGCGCTGCTATGCGGAGGGCGAGTCGTCTTTGAGCAGAGTAAGATGTTGCTGCCGACCTACGATGTATTTGACGAGTCGCGGTACTTTCAGCCAGCCGATAAGCAAGTGGTCTACAGCTTCAAAGATGAAAAACTTGGCATTACCATTTGCGAGGATGTGTGGAACGATCCGAACTTCTGGCCGACGCGTTTGTACGAGCGCGATCCGGTGGTGGAACTTAGCAAGCAGGGAACTAGCGTCCTGCTGAATATTTCCGCCTCACCCTACACGATCGATAAGAGAAGCCTGCGTATTGAAATGCTGCGCGCCATCGCGATGAAGCAGCGGTGTCCCGTGGTCTACGTCAATCAAGTTGGCGGCGACGACAACCTGATTTTTGACGGTGCGAGTATGGCGATTACCGCCGATGGGCGCGTGGCCGCACAAGCGCTGGCCTTCCAAGAGGATCTCGTCCTCTTTGACACGGTCACGGGTCATGGCGAGATTCATGAACAGCCGCAGACTGAACTCGCATATGCCTACGAGTCGCTGGTGATCGGAACGCGAGATTATGTGCGCAAGTGCGGATTTAAGAAGGTGCTCGTCGGCCTGAGCGGCGGCATCGACTCTGCCGTGGTTGCCTCGATCGCTGTGGAGGCGCTCGGAACGGAAAATGTCCTCGGGGTTTCCATGCCGGGTCCTTTTTCTTCGGCAGGCAGCAAGAGTGACGCGGCAACTCTGGCGAAGAATCTTGGCATCCAGTTCATCACCTTGCCCATTACGGATGTTTTTGAAGAATACAAGCGGGCCCTGGCACCCGCGTTCGGCGACCGGCCCGTTGACGTAACGGAAGAGAATATTCAGGCGCGCATCCGTGGAAATTACCTGATGGCGCTCTCCAACAAGTTTGGTTCGATGGTTCTCAGTACCGGTAACAAATCGGAACTAGCGGTCGGATACTGCACGCTTTATGGAGACATGGCTGGGGGTCTCGGAGTCATTTCCGATGTGCCGAAATTGATGGTCTACGAACTGGCGCGCTGGATTAACCGCAAGAGGGAACTGATTCCCCCCTCGACCATAGAGAAGGCGCCTTCGGCCGAGCTGCGTCCCAACCAGAAGGACGAGGATAGCCTGCCGCCTTACGACGTCCTTGATCGAATTCTGAAGGCCTATATCGAAGACTTGCGGAGCCCCCAGGAGATTGCCGATCATTATGGCTTCGATGTGAAACTGGTCCGCGACATTGCGCTCCTGGTGGATCGCAACGAGTACAAACGCAAGCAGGCCGCGCCGGGCTTGAAAATCACCTCGCGCGCCTTTGGCTTTGGCAGGCCATTCCCGATCGCTCAGAAGTTCATCCCTTAAGTCCATGAGGTCCTCGTGAAAAAAGCACTGAGCCTTTCTATAATCCTTTGCTTCAGCACGATTTCGCCCGGAGCGCGAGCGCAGCAAACCAAGTCGGCGACGGCCGCACCAGCACCCGCCGCGCAATCACCAACACAGAAAAGTGTTGAGACATACCTTAGGCATTTGTATGCCTTCGGGCAGGATGTCCTGCTGGTGGTCGGGCCTCCGAAAGAATCACCTGTCGAAGGGCTGCTCGAAACCAATATCGACCTGACCGTTGGCGACAATAAGCAAGTGGTCAAATTCGACGTCAGCAAGGATGGCCAGTATCTTTTCCGGGGTGAGCTGTCGGATATGACGAGAGACCCCCTCGCAGAGAATCGGGCAAAGATCCAGATGAACGACGCGCCCTCGATTGGCGATCCCAGGGCTGCGGTTACACTGGTGGAATACTCGGACTTCGAGTGCCCGGTCTGCCGCAGTCTTCACGACGTAGTGCGTGGCATGCTTCCGAACTATGCAGGCAAGGTGCGCCTCGTATTCAAAGACTTTCCGCTCGAGCAGCTTCACCCCTGGGCACGGACCGCAGCCATCGCGGGCCGCTGCGCCTACCAGCAGGATTCCAACGCTTTTTGGAAGCTGTATGACTTCATCTATGACAATCAGGAAATCATTTCGGCGGCGAACGCCTGGACGAAAATGATGGATTACGCAGAGCAATCCGGGCTGGACGCCGCTGCATTCAAGCGCTGCATGGCCAGCCCGGAAGCCGGCGCAGCCGTCAATGCCAGCCGGGCAAACGGCCAGCAGCTCGACGTGAACAGCACACCGACGGTCTTCGTCAATGGGCGGCGCATCGAGGGCGCCGATCCTCATCTGCTCCAGCAGTACATCAACTACGAACTAGCCCAACAAAAATCAGGGAAAAGCGCCGACAAGAAGTAGGAAAGAGGAGGAGGAATGTGCCCCTACAGGCATGCAAATCCAGCCCGATTTCTTAGTTAACATAATCTTACTTATGAGACTCTCTAACAGGCCGCCATAGGTCGCCTGGGCGGCTGGTTGGAGGGTCTACCGCTTGAGTCAAAAGGCCAATAAGCTTTACCCGCTCTATGCCGCGCGCGTGTGGCGCATGGGCAAATCTGTAGTTTTTCCAATCTACGCAGCGGTGTGCGACGCGCTGCGCGTACAGCCCGAAGACTTGATGCTCGTCTGGGTTCACCCGCCATTTATCACCCTGCGCATTGCCGACCTCGGTAGCACCAAGCCGATTGACCACTTCACGCAGGACCAGCTCGTCGAGAGCTGGCGCCAGGTCGCTGAAAAACTCGAAGTGAGTAGCGACTAATGTTTGAAACGCTCCTACTCCCACGCAAGCAGTTGATCGCCCCGCAAGAGCCGATGCGCGCCACGATGGGCGACAAGCCGATGGACGAGCTCATTGAGAGCATGCGCCTCGTTGGCCAGCTCTGCCCGCTGCTCGTGAAGCCGTATGGCGACGGACCAGCTGCAAAGGCCGCGATTGAGAGTGTCGTCGAGCTGAAACGCTACGCCAAGGCTGGAAACCAGTTCGAGATTATCGATGGTCACCGCCGCTGGATTGCCGCGGAGCGCGCCGGCTGTGAGCTGCTCGAGTGCAAGGTGGTGGACGGCCGGAACCTGCCGGCGTACGCCGCGATGCTCCACGCCAACATCATGCGCGAGGACATGACGCCGGCCGAAGAGGGCTGGCAGTTCGTCGAGCTCTCGGTCAAGCACAACTGGTCGCTCGAGCAGCTTATGACCACGTTCAGAGTGAGTGAGAGCTACATCAACGATCGCGTCGAGCTGGTGCAGAAAGACGAAACTGTCGCCGCCGCGGTCCACACCCGCGCGGTCAACCTGGCGCAAGCGAAGCAGATCCTTCGCGCCAAGGATCCGACGCTTCGCACCTACATGCTCGACCAGGCCGTCACCCACGGCGCCAACGCCCGATCGCTCGAGGTGATGCGCCAGAACTGGAACTCCGAGCAAGTCGCGGCGCAAGGTTCGCTCCTCCCGCACACCCCGCCGAATTCCGTGTTGCCTGACCCGGATGCTATCCCGAAGTGCATCTGGTGTGGCGAGGGGAAGGATCCGGAGCACCTACGCGACTTCAAGGTGCACTGGTATCACCAGGCCGAGCTCGAGGCCGTCGTGAACCAGCTCGGCGCGAAGAACCTGCTCAGTGGAGGTGCCAAGTGAGAAACAAGCCGCCGCTAGTTGGCCGCGGGCCACAGAAGCGCATCGTAACCGTCGTCAAGAAATCATTCGGATACCACGGCGGCTACCTCCTCGTATGCAATCTCGAATGTGGCCACAAGGTGGAGCACATGAACAATGACCGGTTCAAGGCTGGCAGGAAGACTGCCTGCCCGGAGTGCCGCTAATGCCCCGCCCGCCTTATCACCGGCAGGTTGCTTTCGAGCGTTTCGAGATGTGGCTCATAAAGCTCGAGGTCGAGCGGCCGTGGAGCTACCGCTTCCTTGTCGGCGGTTTCGTGCTCTTGTTTGCTTCGGTCTGCGGACTGGTCGAGCTCTTGGTGCATCTGTGAGCAAGTGGGTTGCGGTGCCGAAGCCGTCCGCGGAGCTCGAGCCGGATCTTCCTGTTGAAGGTACGGACGTTGAAGGCAACGTGGTCACACACTTCAAGACGAAAAACGGTGTGCGCTTCGCGCGCGTCGTTGATCCGAGCGGGTTTGTGCTGTGGCTGCAGGAGGTAACCTGACGGTGAAAACGTATCGCGTCACGATTCTCTCGAGGCAACTCCCTTCCGCCCACGCTGAGTACAGCTACAAAGTCGAGGGCACTAAGGTCCATATCGCGGTCTCGCGGGCGCTCAAGTTGTTCGAGCGCGAGCCGCACGTCAAGGGGAAACGCCTCATTGGTGTCGAGATTATGGCCACATGCGTTTCTACGTTTGTGGCTGCTTCTGAAAGTGCTCTGCTCAATGAGTTACGTCGATGATACGACAACTGGCCACGTTCGAGGGTATCAAGGAAGCCGTAT
>QHZC01000052.1:0-801 GCA_003224515.1 Acidobacteriota bacterium | reverse complement strand
CCGTATGACCTGGCCGGAAGCGTTCTTCGCTAGCGTCTCGATCATCGGCCTGATTGTTTTTATGGTGAAGTTGATGAAGAGGATGTGAGGCCCCTAGATGGAGATGACGCCACAAGAGCGAATTAATTTGGCGCGCGAGAAGTTCAGGGAGTGGTATCTGGGTGACTATCTGCACGTGCTTAGTCGCCAGGCGCCTCACCAAAACGCGGACCTGGTGTTCGACATGGTCAGATGCCTTATAGCCGATGCAGAAGAGAGATCTATGGTGCACTCGTGAAGTTTCTACTCTGGTCTGTGGGCGTGCTGCAGATTCTCATCGGTTTGATGTTCGCCTGGTCGATCGCGCCAGGTTCGCGGTGGGTGTGGATTACGTGCGCGCTCTTCTGGTTCTTTGCCGGAGCAATAACCGGGCTGGTTTCACTAGCAAAGCTAGTGTCCGGCAAGGGTGGTGCGGGCGTGTTGGGACGTCGAGCAGGCTCTGCGAGCCCAGCGCCCGCACCAGTAAAATTTGGCAGCGAGGAGGAGTGATGGCCGATGAATTCGATGGGCAGGCGGAAGCCGAGAGTTTCGCGTCGCTCGTACGGGACACGAGTAACGCGGTGCGGTCGGAGGCGCCGACATCCTCTGCGGCGCCTCTCTTCCGTAAGCTCGAGGACGGCTCGATTGTCAATCGCAACGGCCAGGTTATCCGCGGTCCAGTCGCGCCGCTCGAGGGCAAGGGGAAGTGACATGGACATTCGCATCGCTCAGGAGGACCACCCGTATCTTCTCGAGTGGCTCGCTAGGGCGAGTCACGAAGGC
>QHZC01000051.1 GCA_003224515.1 Acidobacteriota bacterium | reverse complement strand
AGAGCGAAGTCATGAAGCGCCTCAGCGCCGCCGGCTATCGTGTTGCTCCGCAATGGCGAGTGGGCGCGTTTCGAATCGACATGGTCGTCGAAGGCGACGGCCGCCGCCTTGCCATCGAGTGCGATGGCGACCGCTATCATCCCCTCGAGAGACTTCCCGAGGACATGGACCGCCAGTCCGTCCTCGAGCGCATGGGCTGGATCTTCACCCGCATCCGAGGCACAGAATTTCTCCGCAATCCGGACCACGCCATGAAACCCGTTTTCGAAAAACTCCAACTGCTGGAAATTTCTCCCAACGGTGCCCCTTCCGAGGCCCCTGCAAAGAAGCAGCCGCCCGGCGATCTCATCGAGCGTATCATCCGTCGCGCGGAAGAACTTCGTGCCAAGTGGTCCGCCTCCGCGGACGCCGCCTCGCGCCGCCACCGGGAACCTCGCGAGGTGCCGCAGCCCGATCCCGCAGTCTGAAGCGCGCGCAAGCTCGCCATCCGGCGGCCGCGCTAATTCAGCAATACTGCATTTCACAAAACGACCTCGCATTCCGACCAGGAGAAGCCGTGGCAAAATTCGCGCGCAATCTCATCCTCGTTCTACTCCCCACCGTTTTTTTGGCCACCTCTCTTGAAGCTTCGCCGCAATCGCCGCCAGCCGCCTCTGCGTCTGAGCAATCCAGCGTCAGCCCCACTCCGCACTCACCCGCCTCTTCCAGCGCCCACGCTCAGCCGCAAAACAAAATCACCGCTTACACCCTCCCGCCCGATCTCTATCGCAAAGCTCGCAACCGCGGCCGCGTTGGCTTCGCCTCCCGCATCATCGGCTTTTTCTACGGCCTCTTGGTTCTCTGGTTCATCCTGGGTCGCAAGCTCTCTGCACAATATCGAGACTGGGCCGAAAAATTTTCGAAAAACCGCTTTGTTCAAGCATTCATTTTCACCCCGCTTCTCATCTTGACCATCGGCGTGCTCCAGCTTCCCATCGATGTCTTTCAGGAATCGGTCTCGAAACTCTACAAAATCTCCGTGCAACCCTGGGCCTCCTGGGCCGCTGATTGGGCCAAGGCCCAGCTCCTCACCATCATCATCGGCAGTTTGCTTGCCTGGATTCTCTATGCCGTCATTCGCAAGAGCCCGCGGCGATGGTGGCTCTATTTCTGGATCATTTCGCTGCCAATTCTGCTGTTCGGCATGTTTATATCTCCCTACGTGATCGATCCCCTCTTCCATAAATACGAACCGCTCTCCGCCAAAGCCCCGCAGCTCGTCCCCGAGCTCCAGCGCGTCACCCGCCGCGCTGGCGAGGAAATTCCACCGGAGCGCATGTTCTGGATGAAGGCCAGCGACAAGACCATCGCCACCAACGCTTCCGTCAACGGCTTTGGCGCCTCTAAGCGCATCATTATCTGGGACACCACCCTGGCACAGGAAACCACTGATGAGGTGCTCACGGATTTCGGCCACGAAATGGGTCACTACGTCCTGGGTCACCTTGGGAAGGGATTCCTGTTCTTCGGAGCGATGATTTTTGTTCTTCTGTACCTCGGCTACCGCTCCATCGGCTGGCTTCTTGCACGTTCCGGCGCTGCCTGGGGTGTCCGTGGCCTGCACGATTGGGCCTCGCTCCCCGCGCTTCTTTTGCTCTTCGCTCTCTTCAGTTTCGCCTCCGACACCATTGGCAATACCTTCAGCCGCTATCAGGAGAATCAGGCCGATATCTACAGCCTCGAAGTTACCCACGGCATCGTTCCGGACGCGGGCCAGGCTGCCGCCCATTCCTTCCAGATTTATGGCGAAACCGTTCTAGTCGACCCCGATCCTAATGCCATCTACGTATTGATTTTCTTCGATCACCCCAGCGTCGCCGACCGTATCCACCTCTTTGTCACCTACGACCCCTGGTCCAAGGGCGAATCACCCCAATTCGTCAAGTGACGCTCCCCTAGCAGCAGGCTCATTTCTTACGGCTTTTTAACTTGGCTTTCCAGCCGTTTCAGCGTAGATTTTCCTGCACCAGCCTCGAGGTATTCATGAAAAGCCTTATCGGCGTGTCCCTGCTGGCTAGTGCGCTTTTCTTCTTTGCCCCGCCCCTTCCTGAAGCACCTACGGGCTTCGACAACAAGAGCAACGGCCTGGTGGACGACGCTACCCACGCGGCGGATCAAGCCAAGTTTGAGGAAACCGAAGCCATCTCCGACGGCCTCGGCCCTCTCTATAACGCGCAATCCTGTCGGGAGTGCCACCAGAATCCCACATCTGGCGGCTCCAGCCAGGTCAATGTATTGCGCGTCGGTCACCGCGGTGCCGACGGCATATTTCAGGATCCCGAAATCCCCATCGCCCGCGGAACCGAGATTATCAAAGGCCGCTCCCTGGTGAACGACCGCGCCATCTGCCCAAACGGCACGCTCCCCAGCACGGAAATTCAGGAGCGCGTGCCGGATACGGAAAAGATTCGCACCTTCCGTGTTTCGCTGAATCTTCTGGGCGATGGATTCGTGGAAGCCGTCTCTGATCAAACTTTCGTCGACCTCGCTAGGGAGCAGTGCAAGAAACATCACAACAAAATCTGCGGTCAGGTCCTTTACGTTCCTGTCGTCGAAGCGCCCGGCCAGACCGCCGTCGGCCGGTTCGGTTGGAAGGACCAGCAGGCCAGCCTGTTGTCCTTTTCCGCGGACGCGTACCTCAACGAAATGGGCATCACTAGCCGCCTTCAACCCGACGAAATCACCAACCTCTGCAACACCGTCAGCGAGCCCAATGACAAGCCCGGGCACGAGGGCTTTTCCGATATCGATCGCTTCGCGCGCTTCTTGCGCGCCAGCGAAGCCCCCGCACGCGACTCCCAAGTTGCGCAAACCTCCAAAGCAAGATTGGGCGCTGAGTTATTCGACAAGGTAGGCTGCGATATTTGTCACGTCCAGACGTTGACCACCGCTGCTGTCGGAACAAAAGTCAATGGCGGGGCCTTCACCGTCCCGCCGGCGCTCGGGGACAAGCAGTTTCACCCTTATGGTGACTTCCTGCTTCACAATGTCGGCACCGGCGATGGCATCGTTCAGTCCATGACCGAGCACTACGGCAAGAACGTATACAAGACCACCTGGAGAAATCTCTCCATCCCGGAATTCCAAAACACCGCGAACAAAATCCGCACCGCACCGCTTTGGGGCCTCCGCCTGCACTCACGTCTCATGCACGATGGCGCTTCTGTCACCCTTCTCGACGCCATCCTGCGCCATGGCGGCGAGGCCGCTCACGTCACCGAAAAATTCGAGAAGCTCAAGCCCGCCGAAAAGGAAGCTCTTCTCGAATTCCTGCGGTCCCTCTGAGTGATTCGCTTAACAGACCTCATGCTCCTTCGGCGCACCGCGTAGCATGAAAATAGGGCCGTCTCGCAGAAGCGCCGCAATGAATACAAAGGACTTACGCTTATTTTCGTAGCGGTGTTCCCGCCCGAGGAGTTGATTACTTAAGCAAAGCTCTGCTCGGTGCCGCATCTTTCTGCCCCTTTCTTTGCTAGCCTGTAGATACGAAACGACATATCCCACCGTGGGGATTTTCAAACGCTTGTTGAAACAGGGTGTGTCGCTCTTTCTGTATGAATTGTGGCGCAGTTCGCGGCTATCGGAATGTTTTCGCCTTTCAAGGCCAAGGGGGTTTGACGTGAAAATCGCATCGACATGTCTCGTGTTAACAGGGATATTCAGCATTCTGGCTGCTCCCGTGCTCGGTCAGACCCCAGCGTCTGCCGGCTCCGCCAAAACCGTTTCGCGCACCACCAAAGCCGTGAATTACCGCCGCGCTGGCGGCTCCACCAAGATCGATTTTCAAGGTACGGAGTTGATGCAGCAGGCCAGCGGCGAAGCCAAAGTCCAGAACAAGGGCAGCCGCACAGAGATTGAAGCAAAATTTGCAGGTCTGGATGAGGCTACCAAGTTCGGCCTCGAATATCTGACCTACGTTCTCTGGGCCGTGTCTCCCGGAGGCCGTGCCGTGAACCTCGGCGAAGTTGTGCTGAAAAATGGCAGTGGTGAAGTGAAAGCCATCTCCGACATGCAAACCTTCGGCATGATCGTTACTGCCGAACCGTATTTCG
>QHZC01000351.1:2437-5908 GCA_003224515.1 Acidobacteriota bacterium | reverse complement strand
GTGATGCTTGGTTATGATGTCGGCACCCGGGTCACCATGAGTATGGGCGGGCCGGGGTACCAGGTTGCGACGCACAGGAGCACCCACGGCACCGTGGCCGCCTTCGGAGCCGGCGCGGCTGCTGGCAGCGCCGCGGGTCTCGGGGCTCAGCAGATGCGTTTGCTGCTGGATTACAGCGCTCAACAAACATCGGGAATTGCAGCCTGGAGCCGCGATGCGGAACACATGGAAAAGGCCTTCCTATTTGGAGGGAAGCCCGCGGCGGGCGGAGTCACTGCGGCGATGCTGGTCCGCTCGGGTTGGACAGGAGTTGACGACATTTTTTCCGGCCCCGACAATTTCTTTGAGGCCCTGGCGCCCAGGGAAAATGGTGCCGTGAAAGCCGATCCGACGCAGCTAGTCGACAAGCTCGGGGAGCGCTACGAAATAACCCGCACGAACATCAAGAAATGGACTGTGGGCTCGCCCATCCAGGCCCCGCTCGACGCACTCGTGGGATTTTTTCAAAAGCGGCCGTTCACCGCCGACGAGGTACGGAAGGTGGTAGTGCGGATCGCCAGCGACGAGGCCAATACGGTGAGCAATCGCGACATGCCGGACATCTGCGTGGAGCATATGGTTGCGGTGATGTTACTGGATAAGACCGCCACGTTCCGGTCAGCTCATGATAAGGCGCGGATGAAAGATCCAGCCGTGCTGCGGCAGCGAGCCAAGGTAGAGGTTGTCGCCGACTCGCGGATCGACGCCCACCGTCCGAGGCGCGAGGCCATTGTCGAAGTGACGCTCAACGACGGCACGCAAATGAGCGAGTGGGTCCGAGATGTGCGGGGGACGGCGGAGAATCCGATGCCACGGGAGGAGGTCGTCGCGAAAGCGCGTGACCTCATCGCGCCTGTTCTGGGAGGGGCAACTTGCTCAGCCCTGATCGACAAGCTGTTGGCGCTCGAGACTTTGAAGGATATCCGCGAACTTCGGCCCGTACTTCAACGGAGCTGATGGGGCGAGGCTTTCCCTGAAAGCACGGCTGAGGCCCGTTCAAGGAGCAGACGTGAAGATTGAGAAATGTAAACCGAGGAGCGAGAGAATGAAAACGTACCTGGCGGTACTCGGGACTTTGTGCGTGGTTTTGATTCCAAGGGCGCAGGGCCAGACCAGCGGGCCGCTGAAACAGATCCAGAGCATCCCATTGCCGAATGTTGAGGGCTACTTCGACCACATGGCGGTGGACATCAAAGGGCAGCGCCTGTTCGTTCCCGGAGAGCACCAGCGGACGATTGAAGTTGTAGACCTGCGCGCGGGCAAAGTAATCCACACGATCACGGGATTCGGAGGAGACCCTCGCAAGACAATCTATCTCCCCGAGACCAACGAAATTTGGGTGGACGACGGAGATGCCACTTGCAAAGCATTCAGCGGTGATAACTACGAGCTCGTCAAGAACATCCCGTTGACCGGGCACGAACTGGACAAGGACTCGAGAAGGGTGCCGGACAACGGGGTTTATGACCCCGCTACCCACCTATTTTATCTTGGTGACCGAGCCGATGGCCTCAAGAAGGAAGGTGTAAAAGGATCGATCGAAATCGTCGACATAAAAAACGGCAAACTCGTGGGAAGCATCGAGGTCGACGGCCTAAATCCGGCTGGCCTGGTGCTCGATCAGGCGTCGCCAAGAATGTTTGTGGTTGTGGGTGACACAAGCCAAGTGGTCGTCATTGATCGCGAACAGAACAAGGTGATCGCCAGGTGGCCTATCACCGGGGGGCCGGAACCCCATGCTGTGGCGCTGGATGCAGCCCATCATCGCCTGTTTGTCGGAAGCCGGGTAAAGCGCTCACACATTTATAAACCAGGAAAACTGGTAGTTATGGATTCGGACAACGGGAAAGTGATTGATGCGCTCGACACCGAGGGCGGGGTCGACGAACTCGTGTTTGACGCGCCAAGCAAACGCATCTACTACACCGGGACAACCGGCTTCGTGGAAGTATTCAGACAGGTCGACGCTGACCACTACGAACGACTGGGGAGAGTTGCGACCGGGCCGATTGCGAAGACCACACTGCTAGTACCGGAACTCAAGCGGTTTTATGCGGCTATCCCCAAGCTTGTCATCCTGGTTCCTCCCATCCCCCAATCGAAGGAAGCAACCATCGAAGAGGCCAAGATATTGGTTTACGATGTGATTCCATAAACGGTCCACCCGGTATTTGGAAAAAATTCGCCTGCCGGCTGGCAGGAACGCGGGGGGAATGGTCATGTCTGGAAGGCCCAAATCGCCTGACGGCCTGCGCGGCTCTGCAGCTGGGAAAAGCTGGAAACAGAATTGCGGAGCACCTCTGTCGCATCTCCATTTGTTCTGGGTGAAACCGGTTCTTTTTCTGGCGCCGATCGCCTTCTTACAGTCACTTCTCGTGCCCATTCCGGTTTTCTCACAGGTGCCCGCGAGAACCCTCTCCGGGATAGTGACCGCCGCATCGGGGTCTCGCATTCCAAACCCACACCTTTCCATACGGAATGCGGGGAATGGCGATACCGTCTCCGCCATGGGGATAGAGGATGGCTCCTACAGCGTGCCTAAGCTGGTACCGGGAAAATACGAGGTAACCGTCACAGCTCCCGGCTTCGCGACGGCCCGTGCGTCGGTGACGATTCTAGCTGATGCCGACGCGGTTTCCGACTTCGTGTTGCACCCGGGAAGCCCGCAAGTGAGTTCGTCTACCGTCAGCGGCGTGGTTAATTCACAGGATGTGCGGGAGTTGCCGTTGAACGGGCGTTCCGCTTCCGATTTGGCGGCCCTTGAACCAGGCGTCGCGACCGCGCGCACTCAGTCTTCAGGGCAAGGCAGATATGGTTTCGGGACGCAAATGACCATCTCCGGAGGCAGGCCGCGGCAAAACGATGCGCGCCTTGACGGTATCAGCGTGAACGACTACGCCAACGGTTCGCCTGGAAGCGCGCTGGGTGTGAACCTTGGGGTCGATGCCGTGGAGCAGTTCACGGTTCTGACGAGCAACTATCCGGCTCAGGTGGGCCGATCTTCGGGCGGAGTGGTTGGTGCGTCAACGCGAATGGGCACGAGCAGTCTTCATGGAGATGTATTCGAGTTCCTGCGAAACAGTGCGCTGGACGCGCGGAATTTCTTCGATTCCGCGAAACCGCCTTTCCACCGTAATCAATTTGGAGCTTCGGCGGGCGGGCCCATCCGGAAGGACGGCACCTACATATTCGGCGACTATGAGGGCTTGCGGCAATCTCTGGGCGTCACTCAAGTCGACACTGTACCATCTTCGGCAGCGAGAGCAGGGAACTTATCTGCCGGGGCAGTTGCAGCGGATCCAAACGTGCTGCGCTTTGTGAATGCGTTCTTTCCGCTGCCCAACGGGAGCCTTCTAGGATCGGGCGACACCGGAATCTATACGTTTTCGGGACAGCAGGTCACGCCGGAAAACTATTTTACGACTCGGATCG
>QHZC01000351.1:0-2349 GCA_003224515.1 Acidobacteriota bacterium | reverse complement strand
TCGACAGCGGAACGGTGCGACAACCCGACGAGCTGAACAACAAGCTGACGGGATACGATTCGCGGCGGCAGTTCTTAACCGGGAGTGAAGCTCACACCTTCAGCCCGCGGATTCTCAACTCTTTTCGCTTGGGGATCTACCGCGTCGTGGCGACGACGGGACTCACGTTTCCTAGCGGAAATCCAGCCGCGGGCGATTGGTCCTTCGGTACTGTCCCCGGACACGCGGCCGCGGAAGTTACCGTGCCGGGTATCACCATGTTCACGGGTGGCTTGGGAACGACTACGAACTTCCATTTTCATTGGACCTCAATTCAGGCTTACGACGATGCCACATGGACGAGGGCAAATCATTCGCTCAAATTGGGGTTTGGGATCGAGCGAATTCGGGACAATAAGCTGGGAGTTTCGACGCCCGGAGGGGAATTTCTTTTCAATTCAATTTCCGATTTTCTAACCAACAAACCATTCTCGCTGGCAGCGGCGATCCCGAGCGCCGTGAGCCCGCGTGGATTCCGGCAGACCATCGCGGGGGCTTACGTTCAGGATGACTGGCGCTGGAGGCCAAACCTGACGATTAACTTGGGATTGCGTTATGAGATGAGTACGGTCATGACCGAAGCGCATGGCAAACTGACGGTGCTGCGGAAGATCACCGACGCAATGCCCCACCTCGGGGATCCGCTGATTTCGAATCCCACGCTTCGCAACTTTGAGCCACGCGTAGGCTTCTCGTGGGACCCGATGCGGGATGGTCTGACTGCAGTGAGCGGAGGCTTCGGAATCTTCGACGTATTGCCGCTGCCGTATTTGTTTCAAATGAACGAACTGTTTTCGGCGCCATTCTTCGAATCCGCGAGCGCGAGAAATCTACTGGCAGGGACTTACCCTGTTGCGGCATACGCGGCGCTTACCGCATCGACAAACACACTTCGCCAGGCCTACTTCGAACCGAAACCTGGCCGGAATTATGTGATGCAATGGAATCTCACGATGCAGCGTGAACTTCTTGCAGGCTTAAGCCTGAGGGCTGGCTACGTAGGCTCCCGCGCCGTACACCAGCCCTTTCGCACGGAAGATGCCGATATCGTGCTTCCCACCCTGACTCCACAAGGCTATCTGTGGCCTTCGCCAGTGGGCAGCGGAACGCGGCTAAACCCGAACGCGGGCCGGATTACGGCTGGATTTTGGGATGGCCGCTCTGACTACGATGCGCTTCAAATTCAGATCAAGAAGAAGGTCGGCAGCGCTTCTCAGTTGGCGGGTTCCTACACTTGGAGCAAGACCATCGACACGGGTTCCGGGAGCATGGTCGGCGATGAGTACACGAATTCCATCTCTAGTCCGCTGTTCTTCAATCTCAAACGGAATCGGGGGCTCGCGGATTTCAATGTAAGCCAGAACCTGAATGTGAATTACACCTGGGTGCTCGGCACCCCCAAGTGGAAATTGGGGTTCGCCGTGTGGGTCCTGGGAGGATGGCAATTGGGTGGAGTCTTTCAAGCAAGTACGGGGGTCCCCTTTACTCCAGGCTTTGCCGGAGATTCTCTCGGAGTGGGTAGTACGGAACCGAACATCGACGTGCCAAATGTGCTGACTGGCCCCGGCTGTGGCTCGTACCTCAACGCCGGCAATCCCAACCATTATATTAGAACCCAGTGCTTCGAGGTGCCGAAACCGATTACGCTCCGCGGCAATCTTGGACGAAACACCCTGACCGGCCCCGGACTGTTGAACTTCGATCTTTCCGTGGTCAAAAACAATTACGTCAAGAGAGTCTCGGACGCCTTCAATGTGCAGTTCCGTGCGGAGTTTTTCAATGTGTTTAACCGCGCGAATTTTGCGCCGCCCCTTGACAACAGAAATATCTTCGACGCGACGGGAGCTCCGATCTCCAACGCCGGATTGATCACCTCCACACAGACGCCGTCGAGGCAGATTCAATTGGCGCTGAAGATCATCTGGTGAACTGTGTTGGGGTTGAGAAGCGTCTCCGGACCGTCAAGTTCAGTGAACCACCAAGGTGTTGATCCGCTTGGGCACCTCTCCTACCGGGATCACCGCCAATAACTTCAAAGTTCCCGCGTCGATGGCGGAAACCGAGCGATTGCCAGAGTTCGAAATATATACAAGTTTGCTGTCTGGCGTGAAAGTGATCCACTCGGGAACGGAGCCTGTCGGGGCATGCCCCAGCGGATGAACGAGCGGCAGCGAGGCGTGACCAAGCAGCTCCAGATCCGGCAGCGAGTATTCGAAAACGGCGTTTGCAAGGGTACTGTTTACCCACAATGATTTGCCATTCGGGGCGACCCCAATGCCATGGGCAGGGGTGTTCAATCTCCCCTCGGCA
>QHZC01000348.1 GCA_003224515.1 Acidobacteriota bacterium | reverse complement strand
CCAGGAAAGATCCGCGATAGAAACGGCGCACGATGCGAGCCGCGAATTCCAGTTCAGCGCAGAAAGTAGCCTTCACCCAAGCCGGGTACTTTTCCGGGCAGCCTTCGGCGAGTGAACGGCCCAGCAACTCGCCGGAGCGAATGGCATAGAAGAGGCCTTCACCGGTGAGGGGATCGACCCAGGCAGCCGCATCTCCGATGAGCGCCCAATTCTTTCCAATGACGTTTCGTTCGGAAAGCGTGCGCTCTTTCGGTGAAGGCAGGACGTGACTGTAGAACTTTGCGCCCTCCGTCAGTATGCCGTGCTTCTCCACGAAATTCTGCAGATGGCTGCGCAACTCCGTGCTCGTATGCGACGACATACTGCCGCAAATGCCCACCGAGAGATGATCGCAGCGCGGGAACGACCAGATATAGCCCTCAAAATGCGGCAGGAACTTGATGGTGATAGAGTCGCTGGTTTGCGGCACGAAGTAACCCTGCGTCATCTCCAACTCGTCGCGTTGCAATGCGCGTGTTCCGGGGAGCAGTTGATTGCGCGCACCGGCCGCGAGAACCAGAAAATCGGCTTCCTGCCAATCGCCCTCCACGCAGTAGCGCGGTTTCGTCGTGGAAGTGTCCACACTCATCACGCGGGAACGCTGGACGTTGCAACCCGCATCGCGCGCGCGATCCAGGAGCATGCCGTTGAGAACCGTTCGCGAATAGATAACGATCGGATGGGGCATATCGAGCGTGGCGTGTTGCTCTTCGCTGCTGATCAGTTCGACGGAATTCACCAGCTTCTTGGGATAGGAATTATCGAGCAGGAATGGAAAGCATTGAATGGCTTTGTGCGTCAGGCCGCCGCCGCAAGGTTTCTCCCACGCGCCGCACATCGCGCCGGACGGTCCGCCGCCAACGATCGCTATCTGAGCCATGGTCGTGTCCCGCTGAGCGCTTTCAATTCCGTCCCTGGGCGCGGAACCCCCGCCGTGAGTTCCTTTGGTGACGGGCCCTAAGGTGGTTAGGTGAGGGGAAAGATCACCAGGCAAAAGCCCGCGAGGAGTATAGCACCGAATAGCGCCGTCGCCGCCGCCGAACCGGTTTCATTGCGCAACATGTCCATGGCGCTCCGCTGTAGTAAATTGAACACCGCCATATACAGCGACAGGAGCCCCATCAGGATTTCTCCGTTGTGCAAAATCAATACGCCGGTCATAAGCGCTCCCCACGAGATAAGTCTTAAAGACAAAGCGAGCGCCAACCTGCGCCATTTCTTTCCGCGCTCTATGGGGCCGAGCAGCGTTTCTTCCGCTATGTGGTAGGGGAGTAGAACGATCACCAAGAAGGGAAAGCGCGCCCATTTTGCGCCGGTCAGCCAGGCCTCGTAAAACGTCAAGTCGAACCAGGCTGTAGAGAGAAGGAGAACCACGACTCCGGCAAATCCCGCCGCGAGCAGGTGGCGAGGGAAACTGCTGAGAGCAGGATAGAGGCAACTCCAGTGCACCACAACCAGCAAAGCCCCCTTGAAAGAGTCCGATCCTTTTCAACGGAATCCAGAATCGCAAGAGAAACACGATCAGGACCGAGCCCGCGGCAATTTCCAGAAAAAACCGCGGCACCCCGATGACCGCGCCCGTCGCAGCGATTTCCTCGCTTCTGTTTTTCCCCGCACTTTCCCGGAGGAATGGACCTGCAATCAAGAGTATCCCGAGGAAGCCACCGAGCGCACCGATGAGCGGGCGGTGAGAGGGCAATGCTGCACTGGGAGGCAAATGCAGGACGTGCGCCAACCACCCCTGCGCAGAACGCATCGCGACGCCGCTGAAAAGAACACTGACGTGCGAGGTGCCGGGAATCTCCATGTATAACGCGGTCGCATCGCTTCGCGAGACGACCAAGTCGGCGGCGTTCCGGCGCATCGACTCCAGTTCGAGCGAGCCAACTATTACTAAAGAATGAAAGGGCAAATCCGGGGGATCGGTGAAAAGCAATTTTTCCGCCGTAACTCCATGGGCGGCCCGCATCGGGGCCGGCGAGATGGCGATCAAGCCCGCTACCGGTATACGGGATGCAATGCGTTCGGCGATCGCGCCGCCCATCGAATGTCCAGCGAGGATCGTCCGATCGGCATTGATCAACCCGTGCGTGAGTAGTTCGCGGAGAAGCGATTCCCCGCACAATTCCGCTCGCGCTGGAGAAAATGGCCCGGGCGTGCGCCCGTGTCCCGGTAAATCCGGAACATAGACGCGAAGGCCCTGTTCGGCAAGACCCCGTGCGAAGTACGACATGATTTTCTTGTTGGCGGAGATTCCATGAAAAAGCAAAACCGATCCTTGTGAGCCTTTCTCTTGCTTTTCCACGATCGTCGTTTCAAGCCGGCAGCCCCCGGCATCGATGAGGAAGGTACCTTCGCGATAGGGCGCCGGGAGGGCCAGCCAGAGTCCTGCGGCGCACAACAAGATTCCTACAATGGCTCGAAAGTCATCGCCTGATTTCACCGTGAGTTGCCGGCCCATGGGCGCCGGGCCTCCTGCGCGTGATAAACTACTTTTTTAACGGATATCACTTTGGTTTTTTTCCGGCCCGCACGGAGACCCTTTGAATTCGGCAGTCCTGACACTCGAGGAAGTGATTCTGCGGTTTGGCTGCGAGAAACGCAACGGCCGCCGCGTCGTCTTCACCAATGGCTGCTTTGACCTGCTACATCCCGGCCATATTCGAAGTCTGGAGTTGGCGCGTGAGATGGGAGACGTGTTGATCGTTGGGCTGAACAGTGATGCCAGCGTATGTCGATTGAAGGGCGAAGGCCGCCCGGTTATCTCTGAACGCGAACGCGCGGAAATTCTCGCAGCTTTGGAATCTGTGGACGCCGTGGTGATCTTCGATGATCTAACGCCGCGCGAAGTGATCGCGCGCCTGCTCCCAGATGTCCTGGTGAAGGGTGGCGATTGGCCCGGTGACCGGATCGTGGGCCGCGAGGAAGTAGAAGCCGCCGGAGGACGCGTCGTCTCTGTTCCCGTAGTCCCAGGCTATTCGACATCAGCCATTCTGCAGAAAATACGCGAAGGGGCGCGCGCCTCTCGCGCGGAATCCTGATCAACTACGCATGATACTCCCTGCCGTCCGCGAGAGATTGGAGGCCGTCCTTCGTCATGCGGCGATGGAGGGCGCACTGGCTGCTTTGCGCCCGGGTGCGAGCCACATCTCCATTACCGGTCTGCACGATGTTGCGAAGGCTCTCGTTGCGGCTTATTTGACGCGCGAGTTACGACGTCCGGCATTTTTTGTGACGGACTCCAATCGCCGTGCCGAAGCGCTCGCGGAAACGCTGCGCTTCTTCGGTGGAATTTTTCCGGGAGCGGCTGGCGGCGTCGCCACGCTCCCGGCCTTCGACAGACTCCCTTGGGAATCGCAAAGCCCGCACGCGGACATTCTTGAACGGCGCGCTGCCACACTCTTTCGCGTCGCGGATGGACAGATTTCCCTGGTGATCGCCCCCATTGCCGCGGCACTTTGGCGCTATCAGGATCCAGCAGCCTATCTCTATCTCACCCGGACGCTGGCAAAAGACACCGATATCCCCCACGAAGAATTGATTTCCCATCTGGGTTCCGTGGGCTACACGCGAACCGAAATGGTGGAGTTGCCCGGGCAATTCGCCGTGCGTGGAGGCATCATTGATGTCTTCTCCCCGGAAGCCGCTCGCCCTGTGCGCATTGAGCTGCTCGGCGACAGCGTGGAATCAGTGCGTGAATTTGACGCGCGCACGCAACGGTCGATTGCACCGGTCGTGCGCACCACGCTCCTGCCCTTGACCGAATGGGCCGTCCCGACGCCGGGAAGAGCGGATCTAAATGATGCCGCATGGGAGACGCCATCGTTCTTCGGGCTCACGGGCGAACCGGGGCCGAGCACACTGTTTGAGCTGGCGGAAAGTTCGCTGCGGCCGATCGTGTTCCTCGATGAGCCGCAAACTTTGCGTGAAGCTGCGGCGAAGCATCTCGCGGCTGCGACGGAAAATTACGAGCGTCATGGGCGCGCCAACTCCCCCCCCACCGCTCACTACTTCTGGTCCGAAGAGGAATTTGCGGCTGCGATGGAAAAAACATCGCAAATCGGCATCGAGCAGCTCGCGCTGGGGATCGGTTCCAGGCCACGGTTTGAACTTTCCTCGCGACCCAGCTCGCGTTTTCACGGGGACGTCGTTGCCTGCATGGGGGACGTAAAGTCCCAGCTCACTTCCGGCGGAACGGTTTTTCTGACGGCGGCAAGCACCGGAGAGATCGAACGCTTTGCGGACATCTGCCGCGAGTATGAAGTCCCCTATGTGCTCGGAGAATCGGAAGACGCCGCCGCCGGCTTTACCGCCGAGGGCGCGCACGAATCCGCCGCGATGTTGCTGATCCGCGCGCCCTTTGCGGAAGGCGTGACATTTCCTGACGCCCGGCTTACGCTTTTTGGGCACGCTGACCTTTTCGACGTCACACCCACGGTCGAGCGGCCCAGTCGCAAGATTCGCACTTCCGGCTTCTTTGGCGATTTTGCCGAACTGAAGCCCGGCGACTATGTAGTCCATGTGGATCACGGCATCGGGCAATTCGAGGGACTTCGCCCGATCGAATCCGGCGGACATCGCGGCGAGTTCATGCTGCTGAGATACGCCGACGATGCGCGCCTTTACGTTCCTCTGGAACGTATGGACCTGGTTCAGAGTTACCGTGTGCTCGAGGGCACGCATCCGCCGCTTGACAAACTCGGCGGCACCGTCTGGAACGCTCGCAAGACGCGCGCGCGCAAATCCGTCGAAGACATGGCCGACCAGCTTCTCGCACTTTACGCCCAGCGCAAGACCACAGAAGGTTTTGCCTTTTCTCCTGACGGCAATTTCCAGCGCGAATTCGAGGATGCCTTCGAATTCGAGGAAACCACCGACCAGATCACCGCTATCCGCGACATCAAGCGCGACATGGAACGCGCCGAGCCCATGGACCGCCTGCTTTGTGGCGACGTAGGGTACGGCAAAACAGAAGTCGCCATGCGCGCGGCGTTCAAATCCGTGGTGGACAACAAGCAGGTAGCGATTCTCGCGCCGACCACCGTGCTCACCTTCCAGCATTTCGAAACATTTAAGAAAAGATTTGCCGCTTTCCCGGCGCGCATCGAAATGCTCAGCCGCTTCCGCAGCGCCGCGGAGCAGAAAAAAATTCTCGCCGATTTGGAGGCGGGCAAGGTGGACGTGGTCATCGGCACGCACCGCCTGCTTTCGAAAGACGTCAAATTCGCCGACCTCGGCCTGCTGATCGTGGATGAGGAACAGCGCTTCGGCGTTGCGCACAAAGAGCGGCTCAAGGAAATGCGCAAAAACGTGGACGCACTCGCGCTTTCCGCGACACCCATTCCACGCACGTTGCACATGTCGCTCGTCGGGCTTCGCGACATGTCCGTCATCGAAACGCCTCCGCGCGACCGCCTGGCCATCCAAACCGTCGTCGCCCCCTTTCAGGAAGAACTTGTGCAGAGCGCCATCGAAACCGAACTTGCTC
>QHZC01000347.1 GCA_003224515.1 Acidobacteriota bacterium | reverse complement strand
GTGAAGATGTTTACAACTCGCCCGCCAATAAGAACATTCTTCCGGCGTTTCGCCCCCGCTGCGGTGAGTGGCTGATTAAGAAGGGCGCGGCCAAGCTCGGCATCAAGACAGTAGCATTCCCTCTGGCCGTGCTTAGCAAGCCCTATGATAATCGGCTTGCTTGCCACTACTGCGGAGCATGTAATTTTGGGTGCGATACGGCTTCTCGGTTCAGCACGTTAGAAGTGCTTTTTCCCAAGCTTCAAAAAATGAACAACTTTACGCCGCGCACCAATGCGGTGGCGCACAGGATCTTACTTGACGCTTCAACTGGTAAGGCGCGCGGAGTTTCTTTTATCGATGCCACCAACAAGCTGGAGTACGAGGCGTACGGAAAAACCGTGGTTCTGGGCGCATCCATGGTGGAATCCATCCGGATTCTCTTTAACTCACGCACTCCGGAGTTCCCGCAGGGGCTGGCGAATTCAAGTGGCACACTCGGCCGATATCTCATGGAACACGTCGCCTTCAACGACATTGAGGGATTTTTTCCGCAACTTGCCGGCCGGCCCTCGACGAATGACGATGGACCGGGCGCAAATAGCCTGTACATCCCCCGCTACAACTACGGAAGGAAAAATGACAAGTTTCTCCGGGGCTACCGCTTCACTTTCTATACGGGTTGCGGCATGGGTCCCGGGCCGGGCTCGCATCTGCCAGGTTTTGGTTCCGCGTACAAGAAGAGAATCAAGGAGCTGTACCCAGCCGCTGTGAGTATTGGTGGGTACGGCGAAGGGTTGCCATTTGACTGGAACTACGTGGAAATTGATTCCCACGGCCTGACCGACCGTTACGGGATTCCTCAGGTTCGTTTTCACACCAATGCAGAATACGATCACGCATTTGCCATGCGGGATGAGATGTACGGCCAGATGGAGGAAATCTTGAAGGCCTCCGGCGCGGAGGTCCTTCCTTACGAGAAGAAGAATCCGTATCCGCTCGGAAGCGTGACACATGAAGCGGGTGGTGCGCGCATGGGAGACGATCCCAAGACTTCCGTGCTGGACAAATGGAATTGTTGCCACGACATTAAGAATTTGCTGGTGGTGGATGCGGCATGTTTCGCATCTCATCCGGAGAAGTCGGTGACGCTCACGATTATGGCTTTGGCTCTTCGTGCCAGCGAACATTTGGCAGAGGAGATCCGACTCGGAGACGTGTAAGAGTTATTGCCGCGCACTGGTAATCAAAGTGGTGCCCGCGTGCAAACAAAAATGGGGACGATGAGCCCAACTGCGGTAAGCCGGATTCTCTTTTTACTGGCGCTCTCCCCAACCGTCTCCGCGCAAGAGTGGCGATTCTACGGTGGTGACGCTGGCGGAACGCGATCATCACCGCTCAAACAAATCAATCGCCATAACGTGGGAAGTTTGAAAAGGGCGTGGACGTATCACATGGGCGAGGTGGACCGGGGAAGCAACGAAACGGACCGGCATCACATTGCGCCATTCGAATCCACGCCAATCATGATTGATGGAGCGCTTTACTTCTCCACTCCTTCCAATCGTGTGATTGCGCTCGATGCGGAAACTGGAAAGGAAATCTGGCGGTTTGATCCGCAAGCTGGGCGTGCTGGACCTCGCCAGTTCTTCCAGCACCGTGGCGTAGCCTACTGGCATGGTAAGGCGGAGGACCACGGTCGAATTCTGTACGGTACATTCGACGGGCGCTTGATCGCCCTGGATGCGAAAACCGGAAAACCTTGCCGCGAGTTTGGAAAAGACGGCACCGTCGATCTACATGCAGGAATCGCGGACGCTTATCCTGGTGCGGAATATTCAGTGACGTCGCCGCCGGCCATCTATCAGGATCTGGTCATTACCGGAGCGGCGGTCCCTGAATATCCGTCCAAAGGACCGAGTGGCGAGGTGCGTGCGTTTGAAGTTCGCTCGGGAAAACTCGTATGGACCTTTCACACCATTCCCAGACCGGGAGAAACGGGGCACGAGAGTTGGGAGGGAGATGCTTGGAAGGAGCGCACCGGCGCGAATGTCTGGTCGATCATGAGTGTGGACACAGAGCGCGGTTTGATTTTTCTTCCCATTGGCTCGGCCTCGTATGATTTCTACGGCGGCGACCGGAAGGGCGTGGATCTGTTCAGTAACTGCCTGGTAGCGCTCGACGCCGCAACCGGCAAACTCGTCTGGTACTACCAGATGGTGCACCACGATATTTGGGATTACGATATGCCCGCGCAGCCCGTGCTGATAACGGTGCGGCGCAATAGCCGGAGTATTCCCGCAATTGCGCAGCTTACTAAGATGGGATTTGTGTTTATCCTCGACCGGCTTACAGGAAAACCGCTCTTCCCGGTGGAGGAGCGCCCGGTTCCCAAGAGCGACGTGCCCGGTGAAGCTGCCTGGCCGACACAGCCTTTTCCGGTTAAGCCTCCGCCTGTTGTTCGACAGTCATTCTCCGAAGGCGAGATCAGCACAGTTACACCGGAATCCAACCGTTATTGCACTCAACGATTTCATTCGCTTGAGAGCCACGGAATGTACACACCCTATGGTCGCAGGTTGACGTTAGTGGTACCGGGTACATTGGGTGGAGCGAACTGGTCCGGCGCTTCTTTTGACAGTGCTTCCGGCTACTTGTTTGTTAACGCCAATGAGTTGGGCGCCGTTGGGGCAATGGAACCGCAGGCCGCTGACGCACCAGTGCGATACCGGCGAGTTTCCAAAGAAGGGGAGTATGCCCGCTTCTGGGACGAGCACGAATGGCCATGCCAGAAGCCGCCTTGGGGAACACTCAACGCCGTGGACGTGAACAAGGGAGAGATCGCCTGGAAGGTGCCAATTGGAGTTGTAGATGAGCTGAAGACGACAACTGGTACGCCCAACCTTGGCGGCTCGATTGTGACCGACGGCGGAGTGGTATTTATCGGGGCGACGACAGATAGCCGTTTTCGTGCATTCGATGCGCGAACTGGGGAGCAATTATGGGTCGGCGACCTGGAAGCAAGTGCGCACGCCACTCCAATGACTTACAGGGGCAAGAAGACCGGTAAGCAGTTCGTTGTGATTGCCGCCGGGGGAGGCGGATATTTCAGTGGGAAGGTATCCGATGTGCTGGTGGCATTTGCGCCGCCGGATTAGTCGAACCGAACAAGCGTAATGGGAAGGACGTTTATCGCTGCAGGCACGATTGCCAAACGGTTCGCTCCGGAATGGAGAGCTCAAAGATGTTTCGGTCACCAAAATTAGGCAGGAGCCAGGCACGATCGATCGTGAGGAATTGTTGCTTCGGAACCCTTCTGATACTAGCGAGTGGGTACCGAGGATTTGCGCAGAATGTCGTTGTGATTCGTCCGAAAGAAATCCACGACGTACTGGTAAATCCAGGAATGGGCATTACCACGTTTCAAAGATTCAACGGGCAAGAGCCAAATCCTCCTTTGCAGTGGTCCGAAGTCGGGCCAGTTACAAACCTGCAGCAAGCGCCCACGAAGCCGGATTTTCCGGAGA
>QHZC01000346.1:5655-6461 GCA_003224515.1 Acidobacteriota bacterium | reverse complement strand
GGGTCACGGAGCGTTTCGATGGAGCTGTCGATCACCATGCGCCCCTTATATTCGATGCGGAAGGCATCGCCGCGGGTGACTTTGCCGATCTCGTGCGCCACCACGTTATATTGTCTCGCAGTATGGAGAACTCCGGCAAGCGACGAGGCCCTGACCGACACGAGCGCGCGTGCGCCGCGTTCATTGAAGAGGACAGCTTCGGCAGAGGCAGGATCGTCGGTGAAATTCAGGAACGCGCCGAGAACGGGCGGGGCAAGCCCCGCCGCTACTGAGGCGAAGCAGGATTCGGCGAGGGTGACGGCGAGACCGCCGTCGGAAATATCGTGGGCGGATTGCAGCGAACCTTCGGCTGCAAGTCCGACCAGGCAATCGATGAGGCGTTTCTCGGCTGCGAGGTCGATAGCGGGTGGTTCGCCGGCGACGATACCGGCGATCGCCTTGGAGTATTCGCTGGAGGAAAATTCGCGGGCGAGTGCGCAAGATGCGTGACCTTGTAGGCGCGCAGCATGCGGCGCCCCTACAGAGGAATTCGCTCCTTCCAGCAGGACTATAGCGTCGCCGGGTTCGCGGAACGCGGTTTTGAGCACGCGTGAGGCGTCGTCGAGAATGCCGAGGACACCGATGACCGGCGTGGGGTAGATCGATTTGCCGAGGGTCTCGTTGTAGAAGCTGACGTTGCCGCCGGTGATGGGAGTGCCGAGGGCGGTGCAGGCTTCGGCGAGGCCGTCGATCGCTTCGCTGAATTGCCACATCACTTCGGGTTTTTCGGGGCTGCCGAAATTGAGGCAATTCGTGGCGGCGATGGG
>QHZC01000346.1:2968-5594 GCA_003224515.1 Acidobacteriota bacterium | reverse complement strand
GGCCGTTGCCGTCGGTCGAGAGGGCGAGCGCGCGCTTCACGGCTCCCGTCCTCGGATCTTTGACGCGCACGACAGCGGCGTCGCTCGCTCCGGGACCTGCCAGCGTGTTGGTGCGCACCGAAGTGTCGTACTGCTCGGTGATCCAGCGCTTGGAGGCAATCGCGGGCGATGCCAGCAACTTCACGAAATTTGAGGTGAGGTTTGTGCCTTCCGCGGCAAAGGCAAACCAATCTGCGGCGGTCTCTTTCCTCGGTGCAGGCGCGGCGATGGGCCGCTGATAGACCGGACCTTCTTCTGCCAAAGGATGGGCGGGAATTTCCGCGGCGACTTTACCGTTGTTGATGATGCGGGCGATGCCGCCTTCTGTAACCTGGCCGACGACGACGGCATCGAGGCCCCACTTCTTGAAGACCGCCAGGACTTCGTGCTCACGGCCCTTCTCCGCTACCAGCAGCATGCGCTCTTGCGATTCGCTGAGCATGATTTCGTAAGCGGTCATGCCGGTCTCGCGCTGGGGAACTTTGGCGAGCTCGATGTCGATGCCGGTACCGCCGCGCGAGGCCATTTCCATGGTGGAGCAGGTGAGGCCGGCGGCGCCCATGTCCTGAATCGCGACGACCGCGCCGGTCTGCATGGCTTCGAGGCAAGCTTCGAGCAGCAACTTTTCCATGAAGGGATCGCCCACTTGTACGTTTGGTCGCTTCTGCTTCGACTCTTCGGTGAACTCGGCGGAGGCGAGCAGGGATGCGCCGTGAATCCCGTCGCGGCCTGTTTTTGCGCCAACGTAGATCACAGGATTGCCGATGCCTTTGGCTTTGGCCAGAAAGATTTCTTCCTTTTTGGCAATGCCCAGCGCGAGCGCATTGACGAGCGGATTTTGCGAGTAGCACGGCTCGAAGGCGACCTCGCCGCCGATGGTGGGAACGCCGAAACAATTCCCGTAACTCCCGATTCCACGAATTACCCCGTCGAGGATGCGGCGGTTTTTCGCGGCGTCCTCTTCAGTGGTGTGCTTACTTGCAATGATCTCGCCGAATCGCAACGAATCCAAAACAGCGATGGGGCGGGCACCCATGGTGAAAATGTCGCGCAAAATGCCGCCGACACCGGTCGTTGCGCCCTGGAAGGGTTCGACGTAACTCGGATGATTGTGCGATTCGATCTTGAAGGCGGCCACCAACCCGTCGCCGATATCGACCACCCCGGCGTTTTCTCCCGGGCCTTGCACGACGAGCTTGCCGCGCGTGGGCAGGCGCTTGAGGTGGACCTTGCTTGATTTGTAAGAGCAATGTTCGCTCCACATCACGCTTAAGATGCCCAGTTCGGTGATGTTTGGGTCGCGGCCGAGAATTTGCTGAATGCGTGCGTATTCCTCGCGCGTTACGCCATGTTCCGCGGCGATCTCTGGAGTGACTCGAATTTCAGTGCCAGCGGTGGCCATGTTCTAAATCTGCGACTAGAATCTGAAAATGTAGTGACACAAAAGATAACGTCACGACAAGAACGAAAGCCGCCGCCAAGATGGCGGCGCTACCGCTCACGCTGTGGCCTTGGCGGCGCCCACGAGCGCCTCCACCAGGGAGCGGAAAATGACCAAGCCGTCGTTGGAGCCCAGTGCTGATTCCACGGCGCGTTCGGGGTGCGGCATTAGGCCGGCGACGTTGCGCTCGCGGTTGCAGACTCCCGCGATATTGTGAACTGCACCGTTCGGATTGCCGGCGTTGTCGTCGGAACCGTCGGGAGTGGTGTAGCGGAAAATCACCTGGCGGTTCTTCTCGAGCTCAGCGAGCGTGGCTTCATCACAGTTGTAATTTCCATCGGAGTGGGCGATGGGAATCTTGAGGATCTGACCCTTTTGCGCGGCGTTAGTGAACGGTGTGTCCGTTTGCTCGACGCGGATATGCACGTGGCGGCAGATGAAGCGCAGGCCACTATTGCGCATCATCGCGCCGGGGAGCAGGCCGGCTTCGCACAAAATCTGGAAGCCGTTGCAGACGCCGAGTACCATTCCGCCGCTGCCCGCGAATTTTTCGACGGACTTCATCACCGGTGAAAACCGCGCGATGGCGCCGGTGCGCAGGTAATCGCCATAGGAAAATCCGCCGGGCAGGATGATGGTGTCGCAATTGGCCAGATCTTCGGATCGGTGCCAGATGAATTCGACGGGCTTCTCGAGAACGTTGCCGATGGCGTAAAACGCGTCGTGATCGCAATTGGACCCGGGAAAAACGACGACTCCAAATTTCATGCCGTGGCAGCTCCCTGTAGCATTGCGGGAACCGTTATTTTAGCACACCCTCGGGGGTTCGGGCTGGAGAGGCCAAAACAACTAACGGGCGCGGAGAAATCGCAGAGAAGAGGAAAACGCACACCGCAGATGACGGCCCTTACACCGACTGCCGGAGGAGTTTGGTTTCTTTTATTCGCCGCGATACCAGCTGCGGCGGCGTTCGAGAAGCTGGTCGCCCGCATGCGCATCGCTGGGGGTCACTTCCCCGGTAGCTCGTGCCGGTTCCTGCATTGCGGGCGAACTAGGAGAATTCACGAGGGTGGAGACGCGCGGAAATCAGTGCGGCATCGGCAGCTCGAGAATAAGGAGTGGCGGGGAGACTGAGGAGAAGCAGCG
>QHZC01000346.1:0-2861 GCA_003224515.1 Acidobacteriota bacterium | reverse complement strand
TTGCCGTCTTCTTTGGTTTCTCTGTGATTGCCAATTCACGGCGCTTCTTGGCGGCCCAGCTTGGTTTGTTGACCTGGCGCCCGCGGGCGATTCCCAAACCATCAGAAGGCACGTTTTCCGTGATGGTGGAACCAGCGGCGATGTAGGCGCCGTCCCCGACACGCACGGGCGCCACTAGCGCCGTATCGCTGCCGATGAAAACTTTGTTCCCGATCGACGTTGTATACTTATGGAAGCCGTCGTAATTGCAGGTAATCGTGCCGGCGCCGATGTTGCTCTTGGTTCCGATCTTTGCGTCGCCCAAGTAGGACAGGTGCATGGCTTTCGTGCCTTCGCCGATAGGGGCGCAGCCGCGCAAAGGGACCGATAATAACGCCATCGTCGAGGCGGCTTTCTGCCACCACGCAATGCGGCTCGACGGTCACGCCTTCGCCGAGAATTGCGTCGGTCAGTACGCTGCCCGTTCGAATGGTGCACTGCGCGCCGATTTTTGTTTTGCCCAACAACTGAACTCCGGGTTCGATGATGGTATCTTCGCCCGCGGTCACGTCGGGATCGATCAGCACGGTCTCTGGCAACTGGATCGTGACGCCATCGTCCATTAGCGCATCGCGCTTACGCTCCCGGAATACGCGGTCGACTTCCGCCAAATCCGCACGCGTATTACAGCCAAGCACTTCGCGCGAATCAGCGGCCACCTGCGCCAGCACGGTCTCGCCCCTGGCGTTTAACGCGGCGATAGCATCGGTCAGGTACAACTCGCGATGCTTGTTGTTGGGCTTGACCTGTGCCAGAGCGGGCCACAGTTTCTCCAAGGTAAAGCAATAAATCGCCGAATTGATTTCGTTGATGTCGCGCTGCTCGTCGGTGAGCTGCGATTCCTCGATAATCGCCGAGACCGTCGTCTCCGACTTTCGCCAGATTCGGCCATAGCCCGCTGGATCTGCCAGCACCGCGGAAAGAATTGTTGCCGCGGCATTCCCGTTGTGATGCGCGGCAATGAGCGCCTTCAAGGTTGCCGTGCGCACGAGGGGAGCATCGCCCGGCAGCACAACCGCAAACTTCGCTCGGCCAAGCGCGCGTTTGGCACTATACATGGCGCGGCCGGTGCCATTTTGCGGCTGCTGCAACACGGTAAGTGCCCCGAGCGGCTCGACCACTGCGGCGACCTGTTCCGCCTGGTGACCCACGACGACCACGGTCTCGCGGGCCTTCAGCGGCTCGCAGGCGCGCACAATATGTTCGACGAGCGCTCGCCCGCCCGCGCGGTGCAGCACCTTCGCCAGGCTCGACTTCAGCCGCGTCCCTTTGCCCGCAGCCAGGATCACAATAGCTAGATCGTTGTTGGACATGGTTTGGAGCCCATTTTGCGGGAGCAGCGACCATTTCGCAACGGAGGGTTGTTTACGACGCGGCGAATCGCTAATCAGTGGCAGGGGCGGGCGAAAGGGTCGTCAAGTAGGCGTCACTCTCGGGGCGGGCGGCTTCGCCGGTGGTGATGGTCCAGAGCGAGGAATCGGCCAAAAGGCGGCTGACGAGCTGGGTATGCAGAGCATGGCCGGCTTTGTGGGCCTCGACACGAGCGAGAAGCGGCAGTCCGGCCAGCGCCAGGTCACCAATCAGATCCAGTGCTTTGTGGCGTCCAAACTCGTCGGGGAAGCGCAACGGCCCGTTCATGACGCCGTCATTGGTGAGAACGATGGCGTTCTCGAGCGAGCCGCCACGAATGAGGCCCATGGCCTTGAGCGGCTCGATATCGCGCTGGAAACAGAAAGTACGCGCACGCGCCAAAAGATGGCGGAAAGTATCCGGTCCGACCAACATCTCCACTTCTTGCTGGCCAACCAGGGGATGGGGAAAATCCACGTAGCAGCGCACGCGAAACTCATCAGCGGGATAGACGCCGATCCGGCGGTCTCCTTCGGTGACCTCCAGCGACTTCAGTATTTTCAGATAGCGCCGCTTCCGGCGCAGTTTGCGAACTCCGGACTTCTCCAGCATCTGCATGAAGGGCTCAGCCGAGCCGTCGAGAATCGGCACCTCGATGGAGTCAATGTCGATGTAAATGTTGTCGATGCCACAAGAATAGATGGCGGCGAGCAGATGCTCGGTGGTGGAGAGCAAAACACCTTGTTTCATGAGGCTCGTGGCATAACTAACGCGAGCCACGTTATGCCCCTGTGCTTCAATTGGGAAATTGTCCAGGTCAACGCGCCGAAACACGATGCCTGTTTCAGCCGGGGCCGGTACCAGGCGGACGTGACCGTACACCCCAGTGTGGAGGCCTACACCTTCAGCGAAGGACTCATTGGCAATGGTAGTTTGGAACATATCCCCACCTTTATTGTAGCATGTTGTTCGCCAACACTTGGCAATTTTGTGCTTTGTTATCAATCACTTATAAGACTCAGAACGAAAAGAATCGGCAGGTGTGGTATTTTCACAACATTTGCCAATTTTGGCGTGTCTCATCCCAGAAGGTGTACGGCTTTATCCCAGGTCTCCAGAGACTTCCTTTTTGATTGGCACCCCGTCCCAATACTTTGCAGTGGTATACTTATTCTGTAGCTTCTTGTGGAAGGGTGGGGCATGAATCGAGCGGCTCGCATTGGGATTCTTTGCGTTTCGGTGGCCATCTTTTGTTACGCCGGTATTGGGCACGTCCTGGGCCGGACGCCGGACGACAAAGCCTACAAGTCGCTCACCGTGTACGGTGAGGTTCTGCAGAAAATCCAGCAGGATTACGTCGACGACCCGAACATGCGGACAGTGACCGCCGGTTCTTTACACGGAATGCTGGAATCCCTGGATGCTCAGTCCAGCTACCTGACGCCCCGCGAATACGACGAGTACAAAAAGAA
>QHZC01000345.1 GCA_003224515.1 Acidobacteriota bacterium | reverse complement strand
ATCGCGCGCCGACCTTTTCCGATTTCAATTCGGATTGACGTTGAACCCGTCCACCTCCACTTTCGAACCGGCGGGCAGCGTCCCCGGATTAAATGTTGCCGTCTCCGTGCGGCTCTCTCCGGGAAGCAGGGAAATATAGTTGTCGCTCCAGAACACCGGCAGCACTTCTTTGCCGGCGTTAGTTACTCGGAAGCGGATCAAAAATGCTAGCGTCCGTGTGCGTGACGGTCATCATGGGCAGCGTCGTGAGCGCCGTCAGGTTGGCGTAACCTCTCGTCGGGCAGTAATACCACTTGCAGTGTCCGCCCATGGTGTCCGGCGTGGTGGAGTACCAGTAAAAGTTGTCACTGATCACCTTGCCAGTGGAGTCTTGCAATTTCAGCTTCACGAAAAATGTTGTGGTCAAGCCCGAAATCGCCGGAATCGTGAAGGCCACAGTACTGCTCGCTGGTCCCGCGGTTAGGGTCACCGCATTGTGATATTTGTTCGTCATGTCGAAATTCAGAATGTCCGCGGTAGCTACGAGCCCGGCAAAACCCTGATAGTAGTCGTTGGTCACCATCACATTGTTCTGAAATCCGTAGTCCCACAAGATGTGAAGCGGCTCACCGCTTTTTTTCACTCCGTAGTAAGTCGCCGAAGGCCGCAGATACCAGTCGAACGTTTGCCAGTGAAGGGAAAACCAGCCGCTGGTCAGCATCCAGCTTACAAATCCCGTTGAAGCCGTTCCATCTGTCTTGGTTTTGTTCGTCTCGTACGCTTCAAACTGCGCGCGCCACGATTCGTAATTCTGCGCCTGCGATTTCTTCACGTAGTCCGCGGCGTTCATCGCCGTGCCGTAACGCCCACTCACAGCGGCCGTCACCACGTTCAGATTGTCGAAGGGCGGTCCGCCCATGTGGTTTGTCCATGTGCTGTCAATGGGCCAATGGACCGGATTCTCGTTCAGTCCGGTGATCATGCTCTCCATTACCGGTACGTTCGGGCCGACGCTTCCCTCATCGAGAAACCCGTACGCCCCGCCCTGATTCGTATCGGAATAGAAATAAATCGGAGGCTCCCACTCGTAGGGCCCGCCTTCTCTCATTCCATTCAGGCCTGTGACCGTGGACGTATTGTAGTTGGCATCCGTCACCACAGGATTAGGCCAGAGATCCGCGTTCTCGATGTTGACTTCTGTTTGTTCCACAGCCGCTGGCGGCACCAGGTCGCTCGAATTCAGCCACAGAAAGGCGCTCGGATGATTCCTCAGCGCCTTCATCTGCGTATGCAGCGAACTGTTGGCCACTGCCTGATTCTCGGCGCTCCAACTGTTCCATTGCTCCCACTGACTGCAGCAAACCCATCCCGCCATCAGCAGAATTCCGCTCTTGTCTGCTAGATCGTAGAAATTCTGGTCCTCCATCTTCCCTTCAAAGCGGAGCATGTTCATGCCCATGTCCAGAGTGAGTTGAATCATATTGTTGATTCGTGTGGGATCACGCTTCACCAGCATGTCCGGAGCCCAGCCCGCTCCCTTCAGCAGGATGGGTTGATTGTTGATTTTGAACCAGCGCCATCGCTGGCCGGCTGGCGTGACCGGACCCAGTCCAGTATCCAGTTTGCGGATTCCAAAACTGAAATTATTGGTGTCGGACGTCGCCGCTCCCGCCGTGAATTGCACGCTGCATTGATAAAGGTTTTGCGGCCCCAGTCTTGCCGGCCACCACAGGGCCGGGTTGCTGATGTTCAATTGCGGGTACGCGCTCGGCGTGAATGTAAATACCTGGCTGGCTGTACCCGCCGGCAGCGTCACGGCTTGGGAAAAGGTAATGTTCCCCGGAGTAATCGTCCCACTCAGCGTGCCCGCGACGCTGGACGCCGTTGGATTGGATAGCTCGGCCGTCACCGTCAGCGCCGCCGTGCTCAGGTCCGCGCTTACGCTCGTCTGCACTTGCGGAAATCTCACCTTCACCGGGCCACTGTTCGTGATCCACGCGTCCCGCCATACTCCTTCGTTCCGGTCGGCCGGCAACGGATACCAATCCACAAAAACAATTCCCAGATCGCTGCTAGCTGGTCCCATGATATCCAGTGCCACCGCATTGGATCCGCCGATCACCGCCACGCTCGTGATGTCGTACTCGAATGCCGTATACGCACCCACCATCTGCGTGCTATTGGCGATCTGCGTCCCGTTCACCCAGAGGTTGGCTCGGTAGTTGATGCCGTCGAAATGCGCGTAGATGCGCTGTCCTGCCAAGGAGGCTGGAATGGTGAACTGGTTCAGGAACCACCAAGGCGTGCTGTACGGACTGCCTGTAGGCCACGCCACGTTTGCGAAGTTTTGCCCGGCAGGCGGCCATCCGGGGATCTGCTGCGCATTCGTCCCTATATAAGGCGAGGGATAAATGACGTTTTCCACCTGCGCTCCTACCGGAGTAGCGGGAATCGATGTCCTCAACCACCCGGTGGGTGCAAATCCTGGAGTGGAAATCTGCGCTCCTGTCGCGCTGGTGTTCGCCGCCGACTGCACGTACCAGTTGTCGTGGAGTGAAACTGCCACTTTTTCGAGAGAACCCTGTGCGAAGCCGGACGGCGTGAAAAATCCAGCGCCAATCGCAAGGATCGCCAGCATACTGCCGTTCCGGAATTTCACGAGATTTCCTCCTGATGCCTAGCGCCGCGAGGAGTAATACCGGGGTCTGGACCTTCGACCTTGCAGATTCTAAGCACGACAATTGCGCCCAATCAAACCGATTTACCTGCGGTGCCAAGCGTTCCGCCACTATTAAACCGGTTCAATTACGCAGATTGTGATTCCGTCTCTCCGAGGGTCAATCAGGCAAACTATGTAGCTCGCCTGGGGTTTTCTACTGAGTCCGATTGCAGGGCGATGATGGGCGTGCGAACGGAGTAGATTATTTTGCGGCGATGGCAATTCATATTTGACGTCACACAAGTAGTGGCTGCCGTACCCCGAAGGCTGCTGGAACAATGTTGGAGCAACACAAGGATGGCTCGAGCTCACAAGCGCAACCGGAGCAATGACTTAGATTAGATTGCCTCAGAAGGCAGAAAGGTCAGGTTCAGTCTCAGCAGGAATGAGCGGCGGGAAGATCACTCGGGTGTCACACAGGGAACCACTTAGCGGCCAGGCAGGATGAAATCGGGCCGGACTCGATTGTCGTTCTTTGGGGTTAGAGGAGCTGGCTGAGCAGAGTTCTGGCCGGAACGGGAACCGGGCGCGGGACGCGAAAGCAATCGGCTTCCTGATGCGCCAGGTTCATCACCACCTCGAAAGCATGCTCCGCCTTCGTTTGTCCCTGAAAGTAGGCGAGCGAGGGCGAAAGGCTGGTTTCTTTAATCTTGACTTCCACCAGGAACCAGGGCTTGCGGTCACGAACCACCAGGAAGTCCACGTCCCGCTTTTGTTTGTCGCGCAGGTAACGCAACTCGAAATCGCCAAATCCCAGGTCCGTCCACCCTTCTACGGCCTTGAGCAGATGGCAGGCGACCATAGTCTCCGCCCGCGCGCCGTCGTCGGCCAGTCCGCTCCAGTCCCGCTGAAACCATTTGGGTTCCTTACGCAGGGCTTTTGCGACATTGGTAAACCATGGCCGAACCATGAATCCGTAGTGCAGACGGGCCAGCAGATCGACCCACCGCTTGATTGTGCTAGGGTCGGCCACTCAATCTCGTTACTTCGCTGTTTTTGGACAGAACTCAGAGTTGAGTCCGGGTGAGTCCGAAAACCAGTGATTCAACCCCCGCCATCGGCTTGCGGTGATCCTCAGGAATGGCGTGTAGTTGTACTTCACAGGAGCAGGCACGGCCTTCAAGGTCGGCATGATCGGACGACTGGGAAGCCTTGTCCTCCGAGCTCGGTTATCAGGAAGGATGTATTGGCCGGTTCCCCATCGCGACCGAGAACACCGCGAATCTCCTTCACGGTTGCGCGGCAACCGCCCGAAACACCGGCGATGCGAAAACCTTTTCAAACAAAGCGATCAAGCGTGCTTTCCTCCGCCGTTGAAGCCGGTCTTGCCGAAGTTTCATCCTTCCACCGGTCACGCTGCGCGACTCTCATTTGAGCCGGAGAGCTGTAGGTCTTGCTCGGCCTGAGGTGAGTCGATTGACGACCTAGAGTGAGGGTTTTACCTTACGCGTGAGCGCGTTTGACTTGGATTCGCTGACGGAAACGGCTGGACTCGAGCTGGCGATGGTGTTTGTCTTTGGGCGGCTCGTCCATCCCTATCATGGCTTCCGACAAGTACGGATATTCGCGTTCACACTCCATACACCAAACGCGAAAGTAGGGGCGTTCCGAGGCCATCGCGCCAACTGCGGATGAAGTGCCAGCGTCAAGCGGTTCTGCAAACAGTGGGATCGGATTCTTGCATCCCAGACAGTTCACGACCCAATAGCGGAGAGAAGACTTATTTTCGCTCATTATGGATGCTCCTACGAACATGCTGACCGGCGAAGGTCTCGACTCGCCGTCAGACCGGGAAGCGAAAGGTACACCTCCCATTCGTTCTTGGCAAGAGCCTTCATAAGTCTTCATAGGTCTCTGTTGGGCGGCTCACAAGATGAACCTGTGGGCCCTGGCTTCTCCAGCGCACAATCGCTAGTAGAGCGCGCCACAGAGAAACGTGAAACCATCGATGCCCAAGCCATTTTCAATTTACGATGTGGTATCTCAGACAAGCTGCATTTCCTGAAGGAGCCGCACTCGAACTGACTCTCACTCTCGGCGTACGGTCGGTAATTTGATAAGTCCGTCCAATCCGTAGTGTTGCAAGGGACACCCAAAAGATGTTTAGGCTGCTGTGCTATACGTCGGGGTCACCACCCCGCTATCGAAGCTGAATCGGTCGTTGGGGTCGGTGCTTTGGCACAAACCGTTTGTGCCGCTGGCATTTTCCCAAGCAACACGCCGAAAGGACACTGGTGACGTTCGTTGAGTTTCGCTGAATTCTATATTCAGTTCTTACAATTTGACACCCCGGCGAGCGGTTTGTAATCTGCGGCATTCATGACCCGACGGGACTAGTGCGCGAATCGCAAGTCGAGGCATCATACCAACCCAATACATGGCCCACGCCCACGGCATACGAGCCGCGCACGGCGGGATAACTAGAGGCAAGAGCAGCAAGAGTGGGTGCAAGGCATGAGAACTGCGTTTCTCAAATCAACAGGCCAGATTCCGGTCTCCGGCCATGGCGATGTTCTCACAGAAGCGCAAATTTTTTCGACTGTGGAGGATGTACTCGCAAACACCCAAGTCGTCGACATTCACACGCACTTGTTTGCTCCGGCATTCGGCAAGCTTGGGTTGTGGGGCATTGACGAACTACTGACCTATCATTATCTCGAAGCTGAATTCTTCCGATCTTCCGATACCACGCCGGACGAGTACTGGTCCCTTTCCAAGCGCGACCAAGCCGATGCCATTTGGAGGACTCTCTTCGTCGAGAATACCCCCGTGTCGGAAGCCACGCGCGGAGTAATCGCCGTGCTCAAGGCTTTCCACCTGCCTACGGATCATACGGATCTGGCGGAGGCAAGATCATTCTTCGAAGCGCAAACCATCGAAGCGCACATTCGCAAAGTGTTTCAGATGGCAGGCCTGAGCACGGCGGTGATGACGAATGATCCACTCGATCCGGAGGAAGCCGCAGTCTGGCTGAACGGAGTCACTAACCATAGGCAATTTCGCGCGGTGTTGCGGCTGGATCGAATTCTATGCAGCTGGTCTACGCACCGGCAAGTGTTGGCCACGCAAGGCTACCGGGTTGACGAGCAGGCATCCGGGAAGTCGGGGGCGGAAGTCCGGCGGTTCTTGGTGGACTGGTACGAACGCATGCAACCCGTGTACATGGCGGTCTCCCTGCCGGATGCTTTCGAATATCCCCAGGAGAGTGTGGGCAATCGATTGTTGAAGGATGCGGTGCTGCCTGCTTGCCGCGAATTAGATGTACCGCTCTCGCTCATGATTGGGGTGCGCAAACAGGTCAATCCATCGCTGCGTTTGGCCGGTGACGCCGTGGGCAGGGCGGATCTGCGGGCGCTGGAAAATCTGTGCCGCGAGTTTCCGTCCAATCGCTTTCTGGTGAGTGTGCTCAGCCGGGAGAACCAGCACGAACTTTGCGTTTACGCGAGGAAGTTCAGCAACTTGATGCCGTTCGGTTGCTGGTGGTCATGAACAATCCTTCATTTCATTCCGCAGCATTCTGATGCCCGGGTGCTCGAGCAAGTCATCTACAAATGGAACAACACGCGGAGGACGCTGGCGCGCATCCTCTCTGACACCTACCGCCTTTTGTCGGAAGACGGCCGAGGCGTCACGCGCGGCGACATTCAGCGAGACATTACTCGCCTCTTTCGCTCGAACGCCGAAGCGTGGACGGGCCTGCGGGCACCCGTTTCCGATGTGCCAACGCAAACCTTGTAGGCGCGGCTTCCTTTGAAAAGACCACTCATTGCGGTGAGGTCATTTCCGATGATGAAGATCTTCAAGCGGTTGTGTTTACTCGGAAACTGTTTGATGTTTCCGAGCTTTGCGTCCCCGACCCTAGCCTAGGGCAAGCATCCTGAACTGAAAGACAAAGTCACGCACCGGACGTTATACTTCATCCGCGCAACGCCTCGCTGGAAAAGAACCGTTACTATCAAAAGGGCAGGCCGGCGCGAGATTACTTAGCTGCGCGGAGCATCACTACCCCGTGAGCGGGCACCGCTGCCGAGTATTCCGCCCCATCCAGCTTCAGGTCGCCGTGGGCCCAGAGATCTCTGACACGTGCGGGTGCAGATTTCATCCCTACGTCCGTCCATTTGACGGTGATCTTTGTGGGCGTGCCGCCGCGGTTAAATAATCCAAGGGCCTGGGCGCCGTCGGAGAGTGGCCTAGCCCAGACTTCCTGGTCGCCCCATTTCGCGATGCGCCGGCCCTGTTTGCCATCTTTGTCCTGATTGACGGCGATGACTTCGAGATTGGTGAGAATCTCCAGAATGGCGGGAGTCATGTTGCGTAAATCGTTTCCAGCGAGCAGCGGCGCGGCAAGAATCGACCACAAGCTCATATGCGTTCTATATTCGTCGCCGTTCATGCCGCCGTTGCCGATTTCGAGCATGTCCGGATCGTTCCAGTGTCCGGGCGTCGCCCACGGAGCCAGTTCGTCTTGGGAAAAACCAATGTTGGTCATAGAGTCCCAAGTGTCGCGGATGTCGCCCGTGGTGCGCCAGGCGTTGCCACCTACGTCGGCGCCCCACTTCCACACCTCGGCGCGCCCATACTGGCACAGGCTGTAGAGGATGGGACGCCCAGCTTTGAGAAGCGCATCGCCCATGACTTGATATAGCGCGCGCATCTCTTGGTCGGCGTAGAGGTTGCGCGCACCACACCAGTCGTACTTAAGATAGTCAATACCCCAAGCGGCATAGGTTTGCGCATCCTGCTCCTCGTGGCCGTAACTGCCTTCGTATCCCGCGCAGGTGTTTGGGCCGGGGGAAGAGTAGATGCCGATCTTGAGACCTTTGCTGTGCACGTAATCGGCGAGAGCTTTCATGTCGGGAAACTTCTTATTAGTCGTGATATTTCCTTGTGCGTCGCGGCCCGCCTCCCAGGTGTCGTCAATATTGATGTATTGATAGCCGGCCGCTTTCATCCCGTTGCTGGCCATGGCATCAGCCATTTCGCGGACGGCGGCGTCATCCACCCGCCCCGCAAACTTGTTCCAACTGTTCCAGCCCATCGGAGGGGTTTTGGAAAGGCCGTTGTCTGCCACCTTATGAATCGCCGGCAGCGGGAGGCGTGTGGGATAGGCGCCCTCACCGGGTGGCGCGCGGTGAGCGACCACCTGGATGAGCTCGGCATCGGGCCGACGCCGGGTGGCCGCGTGCAACTCGTCACCCACCAGCTTGCCCTCGTATTTCACACGGCGTTCATTGGTCCCGTCCGTCAGGCTACCGGTGAGCGTGAAACCATCAGGCCCGCCGGTGCTCTCGATAATCTTGTAATAAAACTGAGTGACTCGGATGGTGCCGGTTATGCGAGAGCCTTCCTGATAGAGATCTAGATAAGTAGTCCGGAAGGTGCCGTCCGGCAGGGCATCGCGGACCACCCAGTTTCCGGTCAAGTCCGCGGCAACACACGGGACCGCCAGGAGCAGGAGCAAAACAGTCGAAAGAGGTTTCATTCCATCCGGAGACTACAACAAACAAATATCGGCTCAAACTGTTTTATGAGCGGCGTCCTTTCAAATTTTCTTAAGAACGTGTTTAGGAGGACTACAACGTTTTTCGATCCGAGTCTTGGTGTACCCTATTCGCGCACTGCGCTGGAAGATCGTGGGTGGTCCAAGCTTGCCGGATCTCAGCCTGATGCACCCATCCTCCATGCGGGAGAAACGATGAGATTAGAAGAGCTGCGAAGCAGGCTTCGCGGCGTGATCGCTTTTCCCGTCACGCCTTTTAAGCCCGATCTGTCCTTCGCAATCGTCGCTGCGGGCGGCAGAGGCGAGATGTGCTCGTTCACGCCGAGTGAGCATGAAGAAGTGGTGAAAGGCAGAGTGGATGAAGTGCGCGAGGTCCGAGCTATGAAAGCCATGATGAACCTGACTGGTCTGGCAGGTGAGCCAACGTGCCCGCCCCTTCCTAACTTGCGCCCGGAAGAGGTCGCAGAGGTCAAGAGCATGCTTGAGTGGTGGAGGCCCGTTTTGGAGTAGCGAGACACAGCATCCTTCGCCAAGAAAGGAGTTGATCGCTTGTTGCGCACGCAGCTGCCTGCGCGCTGTGGGTAAAACGAGTCCATGAGAATACCCTATGATGAGTTGTTTGATGGTCTGCTGCGGGTGTTGCTCAAGCTAGGTTTCGAGCAGCAGCGTGCCCGTCTTTGCGCGCGGCTCTTCACGGACGCCAGCCGGGACGGCGTCTATTCACATGGCTTAAACCGCTTTCCGCAATTCGTGCGGATGATTCAAACTGGAGTCATTGCAGTTGATGCCGAGCCGGAGTTGGTAACAAGCTTTGGTTCGCTGGAGAGATGGGACGGAAAGAGTGGTCCTGGCACTTTGAACGCCTACCGGTGCATGGACAGAGCGATCGCGCGCTCTCGCCAGCAGGGGATTGGCTGCGTGGCGCTGGCCAATACCAATCACTGGATGCGTGGCGGCAGCTATGGCTGGCAGGCAGCCGATGCCGGTGTCATCGGAATTTGCTGGACCAATACAATGGCCAATCTGCCGCCGTGGGGAGCAAGTGATCCGCGTGTCGGCAACAATCCCGTGATTATTGCGGTGCCCCGCGGGAAAGGCCATGTGGTGCTCGACATGGCCATGTCCCAGTTCTCCTACGGGGCGCTAGCGTCCTATCGAATGCGTGGCGAGCCATTGCCCGTGGAAGGCGGCTTTGATGCTGCGGGATGGCTCACGCGAGATCCTGTGGCCATCGAAGCGTCGCGGCGGCCGTTGCCCATCGGTTACTGGAAGGGTTCGGGTTTGGCGTTGATGTTGGATCTGGT
>QHZC01000344.1 GCA_003224515.1 Acidobacteriota bacterium | reverse complement strand
CGGGTCAACGGTCGCCGACATCTGTGGAGCGACGAGACTTCGGTGGCTGTGCTTGCGCGAAGCTCCTTTCAGCAAGACACAGCGCCGCCACCGCTCCCGCGACCAAGGGAGCAAGAACATCTTTTTTCTGCATGGTTTTAGCTCTCAACTGCATTCCTGGAGATGGGTGCTCTTGCCAGCGCGGCTCGAGACTCCCTCGCGCGGTTTTTCCTTGCGGACAAAAATATTGTCCTGGGTGGGTTCGGCGTCGCACTCGAGGGCAATGGTCGAAACCGGATGGTCCGGCGCTTCAGCCGGCAAGCCGGTGAGGCTCACGCGGTACTTGTCCTGCTGGAAGTTTATTTTTTCGCCTGAAGCGAGGAAGCGAGCAGCCTTCACTGGTACTTGCAAACCTGCCACCACCGCATAATCGCCGGGCCAAAAGTGGACGTGCATGTATAGCGTGTTGCCTTTGCGTGTGAAGCTCGCGTAATTCGAACGCCGGGGCTGGCAGGGATCTGAACCATAGATGGAGTCACCGTTACGGCGCAACCATTGACCGACTTCCGTCAGCACGCGGACGGATTCTTCCGGCACGCTGCCGTCGCCGCGGGGCCCGATGTTCAGCAGATAGTTGCCGGTGTCGCGAGAGCAAGAAATCAGATTTTGAATGACGCGTCGCGGACTCTTCCAGTCATCATCGGCCCGCTGGTATCCCCAACTGTCGTTGAGAGTCATACAAGACTCCCAGGCGCGGCCTTCTTTATCCGCGGTGATCTGCTGTTCGGGAGTAGAAAAATCGCCAGGGAGTTTGTTGCGATTATTGACGATGATATCCGGTTGAAGCTCGAAGACCATCTTGTTCATGCGTTCGGACTCCCAACCAGCGGCGTCGAGCGGCCACGAGACGTCGTACCAGAGAATGTCAATCTTTCCATAGTTGCTGAGCAGCTCGCGGAGGTGAGTATGGATGTATTCAACAAAGCGCTTGCGCGCAGCCTCATCGGTAGCGCAGCGGGCGCCATCGGGGTGGTGCCAATCCATCAGGGAATAGTAAAAGCCGACGCGCAGGCCCTCGGCGCGAGCGGCATCCACGTATTCACGGACCAGGTCGCGGCCCGGGCCTTGTTTTGGCGAGCAGTAGTCCGTGGTCTTGGTATCGAAGTGGCAAAAGCCTTCGTGGTGCTTGGTGGTCATTACCATGTAACGCATGCCGGTCTCTCGCGCGATCTTGGCCCATTCGCGGGCGGGAAATGGTTTGGGTTTGAATTGCTTGGCGAGCGGAGCATATTCAGAAACCGGAATGCCTTCGTTCTCCATGACCCACTCGTGACGACCGATGACACTATAGAGTCCCCAGTGAATGAACATGCCAAAGCGGGCTTCGTGCCACCACTTCATCCGGCGCTGACGATCGGGTTCATCGGCAGCGGGCCCAGGCTTGGCTTGCGCAGCAGCCTGAAGGAGAAGGCGTCCCTGCATCGCGGTGAGATTGTACGCGGGCAAGCGAAGCGCTGCCGCCGCCATGGACGAGCCTGTGCCAATCATCCAATTTCGCCGCGAGGTCTTGTTTCTTGCCATCGGTCGATACCTCTGCTGAGGAATTGTGGTTCATTCCCCGGCCCGGGAGGGCCGTGGGGGTGAGCACCGCCCTGCGATTGAAGAAATCCGCAGACTCAAAAGATGAATCTTAGTCCAAACTGCATCTGCCTGGGATCATGAGCGAGTGTGGTAATCCGCCCAAAAGCCTTGTTGCCGACGGTCAACCCGGAGTCGCTGCTCTGCGTGGTCGGGGTGTCCCAGTTCTGGATGTTGAGCGCGTTGAAAGATTCGAAGCGAAGCTGCAGAGACATTCCTTCGCTGGGCAGGGGGATGCTCTTGAACAAAGAGACATCCATGTTGTAAACGGGGCTCCCTCTGAACGCGTCGCGCCCGAGATTCCCAAAGGCGCCTGAGGGCACGGCAAACGCGCAGGGATTAAACCAAGTTTGCGAAGTATGGACTTGGTCCGCGGCCTTCCCACCCTGCGAAATGATCAGTTGACAGGAGGGGTCGGGATTCGCAGATACCGGCCCGGCCTTGAAGGGATCAGCTATTATGTTGGGCCGTCCGTAACCGGTAAAGCTCTGCGCGCCGACTCCTCCCGATCCCGTGAGATTAGCGGGATCTCCCGTCACTCGGAGCGTATAGGGTTGGCCCGATCTCGCCTGAAAGATGTAATTGACCTGCCAATTCCCCAAAATCCAGGACCACGGGCCGCCGTGAAGCCATGATTCCCCTTGCCCGAACGGAAGCTCATAGACGGTAAACCATGACAGAAAGTGGGTGATGTCGAACCCAGAAACGCCGCGAGCGGTGGTCATGTCGTAATAGTTTTGAACCGTGGAACCGCCTCCATTTCCGTTCTCGACACCGAAATAGCCGCTGCTCACGTCGATGGATTTTCCGTAGGTATAGGAAAGCAAGGACTGCAATCCATTGGCAAACCTGCGCTGCAGTCGAGCTTCCAATGCGTTGTAATTCGAATATCCGATGCTCTCGGCGTAAGTGAACCCGGGATTGGCCCAGGGCATTGCCCGCAGCGTGTCCACCGACGCTAGATAGGCCGCCTGACAACTCGTCCAAGCCGGAGTTACCGGGCTCGGCTTAGGGCCGCACGTAGTGACTCCATGCGCACTCGTGGTGATGGGATCGTTCACGCTCGGAGAACTAAATTGAGCGGAGTTAGCTTTTCCTTCGTAATCGAGGCGTCCATTCTTGCTGCCCACATAGGCGGCTGAGAGCAGCAGATTCGAACTAAACTGCCGCTGGAATTCCACGTGCCACTGCTGCGAGTAGCCATCCTTATAATTGTGTGGATCGAGGGCAAAACCTCCGGCGGTCCATGGGGTTGGTCCCGGAAGGGGATTCGGGAAATTCCCCTGAATGTCCGTGAGCAATTTGCTGGTACCTCCTGAGAAGTCTGCGGGAGCGTTTACATTGCCGCCAAAGGCGGTGGCGTCAGGCCAGATACCATGTTCGAGGTCATTTTGTGCAGCCTGACCTCTTCCCGCCAGCGTGTCCCAGTAGAGCCCGTAGCCAGCACGGAGCGCCATGTTTGATCTGACCTGCCAGGCTACGCCGATCCGCGGGCCCCAGTTGTCACGGACTGGGGGAGGGTCAAAAAATGACTTTCCTGCCAGCACCACGCTGCTGAAGTGCGGGTCCAGGCGAAAATCGCAGGGAATACCGTTTGGCTTGTTGTTGCATGTAGAGTTTGTAGGCGTATAGAGCGGCCCACCGTCAGGAATGCAGGGTGCTTGGTTCGCTTGGCTGCAAAGCGGGGGCATCGTCGAAGCCCCGATGACATACTGCTTGGCGGTCAAATCCATAGTGCTCCACAATCGACCGTCCGTCGTCTGCGGCTCTGTGAGATAGTCGTAGCGCAAGCCCACGCTCACCGTGAATTTAGGCCTCACCTTCCATTCGTCCTGAACGTACGCCGCCCACGAGGCATACTTGTACCTAACCGGCCCGCCATGCAGGATAGGTAATTGAGCGCTGAAACTGCTAGGCAGGCCCATCAGCGCCGACGCCAGTGTCAATCCAGTAGAGGCATTGCTAGGGAGGCCAGTCTGCTGCCGGCTAAAATTGTAGGTTTGAAAAGTATTCTCCTGGACGCGCTTGGAATCGATGAACCAGAATCCAGTCTTGAGGTTGTGGTTGCCCTTGATCCAACTGACATTGGGCGTGACACTCCAGTTCGGATTTTCCCGGGGTGCTGCGCCACGAGTACCGAAGTTAGCGTTGGTGCCTGCCGTCCAATCATTGCCGAGGTTGACGAGCATTCCCCCGTACTTGTCAAGGTCCTTAAAACCAAGATTCTTCATCGGCTCGGTGCCAAATGAGCTCTGGTTTTGCTGGCTGGCGTCAACGGCGGGCCGGCCCGCATAACCAGCGCGCACGTCGAGAATGAGATTCGGCTTGAAGGTATGTACCCACGCTCCGCCATAGTTCCTGCCTTGTGAACCTCCCGAGGTGGATCCGGTATCCCCTATGGGGGTGAAAGACGCCACCCGCTGTTCGGTATAGCGGAAGAAGACGTTGTCGCTGTCGCGAAAACGATGATCAACTCTCACCTGAAAACTGTTGGAATTGTTCTTCTCAGCCCGGTTTTGCTGGTAATCGAACCCGGGAACACCGGTCAGATTCGGAACGGGAGAATATTTTTGCAGCAACGATTGCGTCGCCGGGTTAATCAGGCCGGTACCGTCTGTGTAGTTCGGAATCTTATTGCACGCAACCGAGCCCGCCAAATTTGGCTGTACGTGGGTAGTGGGATCAGCGGGCAAGGGATTGCCCTGAGCGTCGCACAGGAAACGCGAACGATTATTGCCCACCGTACTGTAAGGGTTGTAGAGGTTAGGATTGCTGACGAGCGTCAGGGAGAAGTCACCCGCCAACTCAGCGGCGGTCGGCACGTAGGTCAATGACTGAGGGGGCTTGCTGTATCGCCAGCCATCGTATCCACCGGAGACAAAAGTTTTGTTCTTGAGGATCGGGCCACCACCTTCGGCCCCAAATTGGTTCTGCCGGAACGCCGCAATGGACGGAGCTTTGGTGAGAGAGTTGAAATCCGTAAATGTATTGCGGGCATCGAAGGCGTTATTGCGAACATACTCGAAGACCGAACCATGAAAAGTGTTGGTTCCGGACCTGGAGACCATGTCCACGACGCCGCCGGTGGCGCCGCCGTACTCGGCCTTGGCGTCGTGCCCCACAACCTTGAATTCCTGAACTAGATCGATGTTGGGAATCACAATGTAAGTGGGGCCGCGGATATTGGTGTTGATGATACCGTCAAAAAAGTAGAGCTTCGAACGGTTCTCCTGCCCGTGGAACGAAGCGTCGGAGAACCCCGACCCAGGGATTCCCACATTCCCCTCGCAACAGCCAATGCTTTTGTTTTGAGCGGTGGAAACGGGAGTGACACCCGGTGTGAGCGTCAGCAGCTGCGTAAAATTCCTTCCATTCAGCGGTAGATCGTTGACCGCCCTTTCTTCAATCACCGTGCCCAAATCGCTCGTCGACCCCTCCAGCATCACGGCTGCCGCATTCACAACCACGTGCTCGGTGATCGCGCCAACCTCAAGTCTTACAGCCTGCGTGACCGTTTGGTTGACGCCCACGTCGAACGGAGAAATTTGCGTGGTCTTGAAGCCTTTCGCCTCGGCGCCCAGAACATACCTTCCTGGCTTGATGTTGATGAAGACAAAGTAGCCGTCGGAATTCGTGGTGATCCTATCGGCGATCTTCGTCG
>QHZC01000047.1:7759-8164 GCA_003224515.1 Acidobacteriota bacterium | reverse complement strand
GGGCTTCCACATGAGGTCAGCATAGGCGAAATGCTGCTTGTTGCTGTAAAACGACATAGCGCCCAAGGTTATCGCCTTGGTTCCGCTAAAAAAGGGGCAAGAAGCATAGGGCGCGATGCCAAATCCGGTATCCCTCATGCAAATATAGGACTGCATGTAGAGGTCTGGGTAGTTGTAACCGAGAGAGAACGCAAAATTGGAATTCGGCACCAGCGTAGTCCCGAAACTGTAAGTCCGCCCATGCTCGAGAGCATTGATGTTACTGACGTTGTCGCGATTTTCACGAATGTCGATTGCTCCGTCGATGGTCGCCCAAAGCTTCGGTTTATAGGTGGCGTGGATCTTATAGCTTTGGAATTGCCGCGGGAAGATTTGCGTGTAGGCCCGGTTGTTATATCCAAATTG
>QHZC01000047.1:2324-7681 GCA_003224515.1 Acidobacteriota bacterium | reverse complement strand
GTTGACATACGAAATCGTGCTGTCCGCATTCAAGTTGCAGCCAGCGGGAAGCGTGCTCGATCCAGATGGAATTGCGCATAATCCGCGCGCTGCCAGGAAATGGTTCGCCGCCGTGCCCGCCGCTCCACCCGGGTAATAAGTTGCGTTCGCATACGGGGGGATATGGCTGGTGGCTTCGTAATGATCCACCGTCCCTCCAAAATACCCAGTATCGGTTATCACGCGGTCTTCATACATGTATCCGATTCGCCCGCTGATTCGCTTGGTGATATCGGCCTGGAGCTGAACCGTGTTCGATAGCATCTTTTGGCCGAGATAGGTCGATATCAATGTGCGCGTGAAGTCAGGGAGAGCTGCGGCGGTATGCTGTGGGCAGGTCGCTGCATTGTAATTTGGCCCCGGGCAGATGCCTGCAAACGACGGCGCGCCGGGAACGAGGGCCGAAAATTGTGCCTGCGGCAGTTGAATCCCAATCTGGCCTGGCACTTGTGGTTGGGTGGCGAAGAGAGTTGCGCTCCGCAGATCAGACAATCCAGGATTACGCCAGTTGTCATAACGGACCAGATTAATAATCCGCGCTTTGCGGGTCAGGGAATAAACTCCAGACCAATTCGCGTGCACCGCAACCATCTTGGATTCTGCCGGGCCGGAACTGAGAATGCCCCGAGTTTTTACGGCTGCGCTGGCGGTCCATTCGTTGATGTTTTCATTGAATGTATTGATGACGATGTCCGCGGTGCTGTAGCTTGCCGAACCGGACATCTCCAGATTCTTGATGGACCTGGATTGGAAGCTGAGCCGCTCCGTGGGCATGAAATTTCGCGGATTGCTATACCGGGAATAGCCAAGGAAGACCCGGCAATTCGGGTTGGCGTAACCGCTGGAAAGGAACACCGGCGTGCACGGGCGGGTTCCTCCTTGCGGGGGGTAAAACCACTCTATTCCATAGTCGACTGGTCCCGGTACCGTACCTGGGGCCATCGGCAATACGTTGTGGAATGCGAGTCTATCGGAGGTGTCATCCTTGTCATACTCAAGAATCTGGTCGTAGGAAATGGTGGTCTTTGGGAGAAACCGGAAGTCCATCCCCAACCGGTATCCATTCATCGTTATCCCGTAGTTTTCAGCGAGCAGATAACGGGCGGCAGGGCCATTGATTGTGCTGAATGCAGGCCCTACGTCCACATTGTGCGAATAACCAAGCCGGAATCGCAAGCGTGATTGAGGGAGGAGTGTCAAATTGTAATCCTGCATTCGCTTAATGCGGGTAAGCGCATGTGGGGAAGAGGTGACGGCGAACGAAGGATTCGTTGCAGGATTTGTTGGAGATATGACCGTGGGGTTGAATGGATTCAAGAAAAGATTGTAATTCCAGAAATTCTGGTCGCGACGGAACATTACCTGGAGGTCGTACCACTGGTTCTTATCGATCCGCAGGCGCGAGACGTTGTTCGGATCGCCGCCGTAACCGAAGTTGCTGAAGTAAAGGCCATCGAACAGAGTTCCATTGTGGTTGAGCGACCTCGTACTTAGCGTGTAATCGAACAATCGCAGCCCGGAATTGAGATTTACGAAGGTTCCATAACTACCCTGGTTCCCGTCAATCCACGTTGCCCGATAGCCTGTCTCCGCGCTTTGCTGTGTATTATAATTGCCGGAATCGACGCCCTTAGTTTCCTCTTCGGGATTATCCTGCGCCCGGGAAAGAGGCGAGAAAAGAAACAAAGCGGCCGCCAACAGCAAACCGAACGGTCTGATTCCCACACGACTATTCATGGCTGTTCTCCCTACCGTATGTGAATTGCACTTTCCGCCAGGCACGATTTCTTCTCCACCGCAAAATGCGTCTCCATCAAGCTCATCTATCCAGCAAACCGTTGAAGTTCGATCCATGGATTTTCACGTGGCAATTCACGCACGCTTGTTCATAGTGAGATTGGTTCGCATCCATCACCGTCGCGTGAATGCCCGGCGAATTGGTATGGCATTGCAGGCACAAGAGATTGACGTTGCTGTACTTCAGCATGTGCGCATTTGCCCCCCCGTGTGCGACATGGCATGAGCCGCATCCCTCTAACCTCACAGCTGCATGCTCAAACACGAAGGGTCCCTGTTTGTCCGCGTGGCATTTAAAGCAAACCATGTCTCCAGAGGCGGAGGTTCGCACTTGCCGGACCAGATGGTCCCCTTCCAGGACACCGCCCGTTCCATGTTGGTTGTGGCAATCGGTGCACTGGATCAGCCCCTCGTTTACGCGGTGCCGAAACGGCATATTGAACTGAGCCCTCTGTTGCAAGTGGCAGGAATAGCAAAGCCCGGGCTCCGCCTTGACCAGCATGTGTTCCTTTGTCCTCGCATGGTGCATCGAGTGACAGGAGGTACAGCTAACGTCGTTTTGCCGGTGGAATGAATTCGAAGCACTCATGTGCTCCGAGCCTGAGGCGTGGCAGGAGAGGCAACGGTCCGTAGTGGCTTCTGGGGTTGCCGTCTTATAATCGAACACTGGCTTACTTGGATCGTCTGCGTGATCCCCGCCTGGACCGTGGCATGCCTCGCAACCCTGCTTCGAATGCCCGCCACGCGTGTCATTCATGGTCTTCCAGTGCGGCGATTTCTCGAAGCTGGTGGTAATATCCTCGTGACAAGTTTTGCAGGTTTCTGCCTCCGTCGATGCGGAGCCATCGGTGGTCGCGTCGTCCGGCTTTCCCTGGCTTGAAGCGACGGCAGAACCGGGGGGCTCTTGAGGCTGTTGCCCGCCAAGTACCACTTGGGGAGCGACTATCAGTCCTGAGAAGAACAAGATGCCGCCAACGAACAGCCTGAGAGTTCTGTTTGCTAGTTTCATATTTCCTTCCAGACAAATCTGTACAAACTATTGGCAAACTACGACGAGACGATTCATCGAGCTGTTTGCTCTGCGTCAATTTCGAGGCCGACTCTTGCTAAATATTGACTCTCGGGGCTCTCATCGCTCCTGGCTGGCCTGATTGTCACGCATTCCCCGAGTCGGAATCCCGAATCGGACACAACCCGCTCATGACTTTGCTTCGTTGCCCTCAACCGTGCGGCGAGTATTCGGTACATTGCCCATCCGCATCCTTGAGACTACGCAAGTTGAGTGTAAGGAATTTGTAAAACCCCTTCGCTCGCTGCCGTTGCCAATTCCTTGGCGGTAAGGATGGCTTACGAGTGGCCTCGATGAAAACTGAGCAGGCGACGAAAATGAAAGTGCGCAGACCGGCTCCTCCACCAAGCATCTGAGAAGCGCGATGCGGAAAATCGACGAGGTTGCCTGGAAACTCTATGACGAACAATTAGCAGCCAGCGTAGCTTATGTTCTGGCAGTCAGCCGGTGCGACCAGCGCGAGATTCGAAGTTAGCTCTTCGAGAACGAGCCGGGTGTGCTTGTGATCAGAGAGCGGAGTCCACGCCGCATGAGACGCTACGTGACGCCGCGCGTTCCCCAAACCGCGCTCCAACGAGTTCATTGTCTTAGATAGCGTTCCACAATGCTGACCATCTATCGCCGTCACCGAACGAATTGCAAGCAACGAATCGATGGGGGCGGCTACCGTCGTTGTCTGCGCCCGATCTGGGTCGATGGTTCTCTGGATGGGGTGCGCCGATTCCGCGGCCAAGTCATCTAAAGCCGCCAAGGATCATCCAATCGCCTTACAGCGCCATTCACGAGGGAGGAGGTTGCAAGCATCGTGAACGCTTGCGACATTTATCCACACAAGGCGAACGCCGTGCGCTTGCGTGCGTTGGTTTTCCTCCTCTGCTATAGCGGGCAACGAATCCGTCACGCGGTCACGCTCAGCCGGAATGGTATCCAGGACCACAAGCTTTTCTTTTATACGGCAAAGACAGGCACTGCGGTTTATTGCCCGCTCCCTCCATTCGTTGCGCAGCCTCTGGACGCGACTCCTGCAAGCACTTATTTCTTCTGGACCGGATTGTCGAAACCGAAGAGCGCAGGGGGGATTGCCAGCCCAGTTTGAAGCGGCTCCTCATATTGCCTGGCGCGTCGGATGGATACGCTCATCGCTTCCGCGACATGTTCTCGGTGGAACTCCTGTTTGCGGGGGTCCCGATTGAACCGTTTCGATTCTCTTGATGGCCAAAGTGTGCACATTACCGAGAAGTATTAGTGCGTCGTGGGTTCGGGCACAGTAGGAACAATTGGAGGCCGAGACCTGAGAGCGTTCATAATCGGGAGAAGGGTGACCTCTGCGACGGTTACCGGGCCCCTGGTGCCAAGAGCGACTAGCTCCGTCACGTTCTCCATTTCCTGTCTTCCTGGACGCTCTTTCGAACGCGGAACGCGATGATCTTGCGGATCAGAGGCCGAGGTAGCGGCTTCTCCAGGGGAAGCTGGATCGACCCTTTAGCCGTGGCAAATTTCGAAAGATCATTCCGGAAGGCTCTCACCGCCGACGGCGTTGGATAGAAGCCGATGCGATGTTTGTGTGCGGCGAACGCAACCAGTATCCTCCGATAGGAAAAGGCGGGCATCCCCCACTTCAGGCTCTCCTTGGCCCCGGGAGCAGATGTGCGAATGCAGGCACGCATTTCACGCAGTTTCTTCTGAGCCTCTTTGGGGGCGGCATGGATGTACTCGGTGATGCTTTCAGGCCGCGCTTTTTTGGGAATCATGATTTCATTTTATCGACGGGACTGCCTCGGCAGGTCCGAAGCTGGAAGAGTCAAGCTACACAGACTGCGAGTGTCTCGTGACGCGACTTCCCATGGCGAAGGGATATGCTCCGACCAGAGATGTCGACCATCTCATGCTTGAGATAGCAAGCCTTGTCCGCCAGCGCGAAAGCAACGTCGCCGGCTACGAGTCGAAGCTCGCTGACCTAGGTCGTAGGGAAAATGAACAGAAAGAGAAGATTGTGACGCTTGAGAGAGTGCCTTTTAAGGCCATCAGACACTTCGCAGAAGCACTGATGAGGGAAGACCGGCGTAGTGCAATAAGAGATTATATTCTGTTCGGACTGGGAGTTATCGTCATCACAGTTGTAGCTCTTGGATTAAAGTGGCTAGGCTACTGGTCTGCAAGTCTCCTCGACACGTGCTGCCCGGCCGCGCGCTAGAAGAATGGGGCCGCGAGGAAGATTTGCGTTGGGCCAGAAGCAGAAGCCGAGCCAAGACTGGAAAATGTCACGAAGGCGTTGGTGAGATCGATAGTTGCGTGGTCACCGCCGATGGGATTGCCGCTGGAGTCGGCGGAGACGAGCACCGGAGAAGCGGGACAAGGAAGCGCGGAAGGAAACAAACAGATGAGCGCGGAGTATACCTGCTGTCCCGTGACGCCGGAGATCAGGCTGGCCTGCGAAGTGAACGCAACGCGG
>QHZC01000047.1:0-2284 GCA_003224515.1 Acidobacteriota bacterium | reverse complement strand
TTCTGATCCAAGGAGACAACGCCGCCCTGCGCCGAGCTGCAGGGGATGGGCGGAACGGCGAAGCAAGCGTTATAGGAGACGATCTGCTGGTTCGAGGTGTTGGCGGGCAGAAGATTCGGCGCGCGCGTGGCGAATACAGCAAAGTTTCCAAACGGGCCGACCGCAGGGGTCACGCTGTCGGCTGTGCCCAGATGCCCGCTGGAATCCACGGAAACGGCCTGCGCCGTATTCTTGCAGACATCGCCGGCAACGGGAGAAGCAAACGCGAGGCACGTGGCATGCAGATAGACTTGCTGGAAACCGTTGCCGGGTGTATTCATGACGAGATTGTCGGCGAGCGACTGGAAGCCTACCACTAGCCCACTGGGGTCAAGAGAAGGATTCGTGGAATCTTTGTCGCCGGGGTTTCCGGCTGCGTCCACCGATTCCAAAACCATGGAGGGCTGGCAGGCTACGAGCGGGCCGAACATCGCAATGCATCCCATCCGGAGATAGACCTGCTGAACGCCGGAGGGGACCGACTGGCTCACCAAATTCGATGCGGAAGACTGGAAAGTAATTAGCAAACCCAAGGCACCGATCCCTGGATTGGTGCTTGCCGCGTTGCCGGGCGCGCCCGAGGCCGACGCAGAGACGAGAGTCGTTTGGGGAGTGCATCCGGTAACCATGGAGCCGAGGACACTCCGGCACGTATCGCGCAAATAGATTTGCTCGACAGCTTGCGAAACGCCGGGCACAAAATTCGTGTCGTCAGACTCGAAGATCACAAAGCGGCCATCAGGCGTGATGATCGGCTTGTCGCTTCCTTTGATGCCGCCCGCGCCAGGGGAGCCATCCGGGGCGGTCGACAGCAGCGTAGTTTGCGGGGTGCAATTCGGCGCTACGGCAAGACAGTTCTGCCGCATATAAATTTGTGAATGCCCGCTTGCCGCACCAGAGACGAGATTCGCAGCCGTCGAATCGAAGGCGACAAAAAATCCGCCGATGGCACCTGAGGAACGAATACTCGGCGCATCGCCCGGAACTGGCGGAGTCGTATTGCTCACGGACTCCTCAATGGGAAAAGTGCTTTTGCTGAGGATGAAAAAGTTTCCCTGGTTCGAGGTCCCCCCGGAAGCGCCCGGATTCGTTACGGACACGGCGACTTCACCCGCTGCGGTGAGCGCGGTTGCCGGCACCTGTACCGTCAGGGCCGAAAGGGCGCCGGCGGAAGGATAAAGCGTCACCGTGGTGGTTGTGGGCGAAAGCGAGAGAGAGCCAAAGTTGACGGTGGCGCCCTGCGCCACGTTTTGCGCTTCAATCAAGAGCGGAAAAGACGCGCCACCGGCTGGAGCGATCAACGGGGAAAAGACCAGCAATTGCGGAGCGCCCGTAACACTGCTGGATTGAGGCATTACGGCAAAAGCCACGGGATTGGAGACCAGCGAGGCGTTGGCCACGGAAACAATGATCGTACCGGCATTGGCGACATCTCGCGCGGGAACAGGCACGGCAAGGGTGGCGCAGTTGGCGCGGTTAGAGCAATTTGCCGCCGTCGCCGCCGACGGCGTGAGAATAACGTTGCCGAAATTCACCTGCGAGGTCATTCCGAGGCTTGTGCCGGTGATCGTTAGCGTGAAACTCTCGCTGCCTGCGGGAACGTTTGTTGGAGAAATGGCAAGGATGTTTGGCTGGACGGCCTGCTGTGGCGGCGGAGACACAGAGATTGCGCCGCCGCAGCCGGAAAATAGAAGAACAGAGCCCAGAAAAGTAGGGAGGAGAATTGCACATTTTGACATTGGGCACCACCCCGCGCCCACAAGCGGCGGATCGTCTGCTGGCGAGACGGCGCCGGAGGGCAAGGATTCAGCACGTCAGGCTGGCTGAAGCAAATTATATTCGGGAATTATGCCAGTCGCAATTCCTTCCCCGTTGTTCACTCTGTCCGCAGCGCCTCCATCGGATTGATTGACGCCGCGCGAACGCCTGGAAATTGCCAGCAAGAGTACTGCCGCGCGCATTACCACCGGGGCGTAACTTTTCACTTCGAAGAGCTGATGTGCCAGCGTGCGTTCGCCCGCAAGCGCGACGGGAATTCCCACCAGCAGTCCCAACACAAGCTGTGCCATGGCGCCCCTCACGACCATGCGCACCACCTTGGCGTGATCGGCCCCTAGCGCCATGCGAATCCCAATCTCACTGTCATGAAAATTACTCTGGAGAGTCGTTGATTGAGCTGAGTTTATGCTGCTTTCTGTTCCAGCGTGACGCTGTAGCCTAGACGCTCCAGGCGAAGAATCAGGTT
>QHZC01000343.1:871-3681 GCA_003224515.1 Acidobacteriota bacterium | reverse complement strand
CAAAACCCCCGGAATCCGGTGTATCTGAACAAGCTCGGGATTGCCCTGCACCAACAGGCGGCTTTGGGGCCGGCGCTGAAATATTACGAACGTGCCTCGAAGGTTGATCCTTCCTATGCCGACGCGCAGAACAACATTGGGACAATTTGGTATCAGCGGAAGAAGTACGGCCGGGCCATCAAGGCGTATCAAAAGGCGATCACTATTCGCAATGACATGGCCGTCCTCCACAGCAACCTTGCCTATGCCTATTTTGGCGACAAAAAATACCAGCAGGCCATCTCCTCGTTCCGTCAAGCACTGACGTTGGATCCACAGTTCTTCGAGCACAACAGCTCGAGGAGCGGGTCGATTCTGCAGGACCGCTCCGTGGGTGACCGGGGGCGATTCTATTTCCTGCTTGCCAAGTCGTTCGCGGAAGCCGGTAACTTGGAGCGTTGCCTGATTTATCTGCGAAAGGCCAAAGACGAAGGCTACAAAGAGCTGTCGGCCGTGAAATCCGATCCCTCTTTTGCAGCGGCCCTGAAGGATCCGGCGATACAAGAAGTTCTTGCTCCTAAGTCCCCCGGCAGCACGCAACCGTGAACCGGTTTCGATCCGCACGTCCGGCGCGAAACGCGCCCTTGCGTCTGTTACAATGCCACAGACATGGAGCGCCCTTTCTTCAGCGCGCATTATCTGGTTTTACTTTCCGTGGTCGTCGTTCTTGGAACCACTTCGGCTGCCGCCCAACAATCTGCCCCCCCTGCGCATGAGAGAACTGCCGCAGCTTATCAGCAGGGAATCTATCTGGTTTTTCCGTTTGAAAATGCCGGCGCATCCCCACGATTGGATTGGCTTGGCGAAGGCCTGGAGGAACTGACCATCCAGCGGCTGTCGGCAGCCGGCGAGCAGGTGTATTCGCACGCGGGGCGGCTTGTCGAACTGGAGCGGTATGGCCTGCCGCGCTCTTCGAAACTCAGCCGCGCGACCATGCTTCATGTTGCGGAAGACCTCGACGCAGATTTTGTCGTTTTTGGCCGATTCACGGCAAACGGGACGTCGCTCACCATCGAATCACGGATCCTAAAGGTGAGTCCAGCGCGACTGCTGCCGGCGTTGCAGGAAACCGGTACGTTGGAATCGCTTATGGACCTGCACTCCCGGCTGGTTTGGCGAATGCTCTCCGCTTACGATCGCAATTATGCGCTGAGTCTCGCGGAGTTCACAAAACGCCAGCGTCCGCTGCGTCTCGATGCATTTGAACATTACATTCGCGGCTTGCTGGCCAGCGAGGATGACGCGCGTTTGCGAGAACTGCGGGAAGCGGCGCGCCTGGAGCCGGAATGGCCGGAAGCCGACTTCGCACTGGGCCAAGCTTATTTCGCGCGGCGCGACTACGACTCCGCGCTCCCCTGGTACGCGCGGGTGCCAAAGACTCACGATCGCTATGTGGAAGCGGTCTTCGCAACCGGAGTCTGCCGGCTTCTGCTTGGCCAGCCCGAGCACGCCGAGGAAGTGTTCATTTCGTTGCAGGAGGCCTTGAAGAACAACATGGTCTCCGGAGCGGACCTGCCGGAAATTCTGAATGATCTGGCGATTGCGCGGGCCCGGCAGGGCAAGACGGCTGCGGCGGAAACGGATTTTCGCCGCGCGGCCGAGTTGGATCCCGACGAAGACGACTATGCATTCAATCTTGGCCTGCTTGCGTTACAAACCAATGATCCAGCCGCCGCGGCGGGATATTTCCGCGAAGCCGCGGAACGCGAGCCGGATAACTCGGAGGACCGGGCCCTGCTGATACTGTCCCTGGAAGCGGCCGGTAACAAGACCGAGGCTGACCAGGAACGCGAGGCGGCGAAGGAAACTTTTGGTCCAAACGGACTCCCTGCGATTCGTCTGGACGCCAAGAACGAAACCCTGGCGCGGCTGAATCGCATCAAGACCGAGCTCGACATAACGGCTCTTCGCGCGGAGATTGAATCGGCCGAGCTCCTTGCGAGCGCGGCTGATTCCGCTTCTTCGAGTGAAACACCCGTAGCGCACCTTCGGCGCGGCCGGCAGGAACTTTCCGCGGGACACGCCAATGCTGCGGAGCAGGAATTTCGTGCTGTTCTTGCCGCTGATCCCAGCAGCGCCGCGGCGCACCGTGGGCTTGCCGAAATTGACCGCCGCCAGGGCAAGATGGATGATGCGGTGAAGGAATTGCAAGCTTCGCTGGAAGCGCGTGATTCCGCCGTGGTGCGAACGATGCTTGCGAAAATCTATCTGGAGCAGAAGAAGCCGGATCTCGCGCGGGCGGAAGTCGAAAAAGCGCTGAAGCTGGCGCCGAACTATGCAGAAGCGAAGCAACTGCTCGAACACCTGCAGAATTCCAAACCAAGCGAGAAAAAACCAAGCGGAGGTGCGCAATGACCGATTGGTTCCATAAAATGGGGCGATCCTTTTGTCCCGAGCGATCCGGATTTGTTGCGTCCTCCTTCCTTTTCTGCGTCCTGTGTGCTGGCGTGATTTTCTTCCTGATGCCTGCGGTCGCTGCGGAAGAACACTCGTCCGGTCCTCTCGTTCTTGAACTGAGTCTTGAGGGCGTAGTCGATCCCATCCTGGCCACCTACATTGATGAAGGTCTTGCCGACGCGGCCGGTCGTCACGCGGCTCTTGTTTAGATCACGATGGACACACCGGGGGGGCTCAGCGATTCGATGAAGGACATGGTTCAGCACATCCTGGCCTCGCCCGTGCCGGTGGCCGTTTACGTTTCGCCGACGGGTGGGCGAGGAGCTTCAGCGGGCTTCTACATTCTTCTCTCCGCGGACATCGCCGCAATGGCG
>QHZC01000343.1:0-864 GCA_003224515.1 Acidobacteriota bacterium | reverse complement strand
ATACGGGCTCGGCTACACCGGTCATGGCGATTGGAGGTTTTCTGCCCATGCAGATTGATGATGCATTTCGAAAGAAGATCAACAACGATGCCACCGCGTTTCTGAGGAGTTTCACGGAGAGACGTGGACGCAACCCCGCGCTGGCCGAGAAGGCCATCACCGAAGGTAGTGCTTTTACGGAGAAGGAAGCATTGGACGGGAAAATGATCGATCTGATCGTGAGTTCGCCCGATGATCTGGTGCGGCAACTGGACGGCCGGACGATCACGCGATTCGACGGCGCCCCGGCGAAGCTCTCCCTGAAGAATGCGGCGCGCACCCCTTTTGAACTTTCGACCCGGCAGAAATTTCTTGCTCGCATTGTCCAGCCCGATGTTTTTTTTGTGCTGCTGATTCTTGGTGTTCTTGGCCTGTATACCGAATTTACGCATCCGGGGGTGATCGCTCCCGGAGTGATCGGGGGTATTTGCCTGATTCTCGCACTCTACGCCATGAATTTTCTGCCCATCAATCTTGCGGGCTTGTTCCTGATTGCGCTGGCACTGGCGTTTTTCATACTCGAAGCCAAGGCTCCGAGTCATGGTGTACTGGCTTTCGGCGGAGTCGTGTCGATGTTTCTGGGAGCGATCTTCCTGATTCGCTCACCACTCACCCCCGGAGGAGTGAGCGTAAGCGTAGCGCTGGCGGGAACGCTGCCCTTCGCGGTGCTGGCCGTGTTTCTGATGCGGCTGGTGTTGCGGTCGCGGCAATGGAAAACGGCGACGGGAAAAGAGGAACTGATCGGAGCGCAGGGCATCGCGGTTGCGCGGCTGTCCGCGGGGGCTGAGGGCATGGTTCGCGTACATGGCGAGTTGTGGCGTGCTG
>QHZC01000046.1 GCA_003224515.1 Acidobacteriota bacterium | reverse complement strand
ACCTCAGACTTGATTCCATCAAGGATTCCAAGGGAAGCGCCCTGAGTTTTTACCAGTCTCGCGAAAACAAGGACCGCTTCCAGTCCTACGGCAACTATGTTGCCGTCGCACTCGCGCAACCCCTCCGGCTTGGCGAACCACAGTCGCTTGAATTTCACTACGCGGGCAAACGTGCCATTCGCAAGGCCGGCAACGGCAATTACTTTTGCGAAAGTTCCGGCTGGTATCCCGAACGCCCCAACAGTTTCTCGGCTCGCGCAGACTTTGATCTGACGTTTCACAGCCCGAAGAATGCGGTGTTGGTGGCCACAGGAGAAAAAACCAGCGAAACCGTGGACGGAAACACGCGCGTCACCACTTGGAAAAGTGAGATGCCACTTGCGGTCGCCGGGTTCGGCTACGGAGACTATAAGGTCGTTAACGACAAGGCCGGCGAAGTCGCAGTGGATATTTACGCCAACCGAGAGCCCGACGACCTAATGGCTCAGGTGCAGCGGATTTTTGAATCCGGCGCAGTTCAAGGCGCGGTCGGCAATCTTACCCCCTCCGCCATGGCCAAGACCATGGGTCAGGAGATGGCCAACACGATCCGCTTGTTTTCTCTGTATTTCGGTCCTTACCCTTACAAGCATCTCTCGGTCACCAGCCTCCCCATCAGCTACTCTTACGGTCAGGGTTGGCCTGGCTTGATTTACTTGTGGTCGGGCTCTTTTCTCGATGCGACGCAGCGCCACGAAATTGGTCTTCCTGACGGTGTTCAACTAACCGACTTTTTCCGCGCGCACGAAAGCTCCCACCAGTGGTGGGGCCACCGTGTCGGGTGGAAAAGCTATCACGATCAGTGGCTTTCGGAGGGTTTTGCCGACTTCTCCGGGATTCTTTACGTGCAGTATCGCCAAAACATGAAGGAAGCACTCACACGCTGGCGCAAAGAGAAAGAACTGCTTCACAACAAAGACCTCAATGGTCACGTAATTGAATCGCTCGGGCCCATTTGGATGGGGCGGCGGATCAGGTCTTCCGCAACTGGGCCCGGATCGTATCAGGATTTGATTTACTCAAAGGGCGCCTATGTATTGCACATGCTCCATTTGCAGCTTGTGGACTCCCGCAACCCCGATCCCGAGCACCTTTTCAAGGACATGATGAAGGACTATTGCAAGACGTTCGATAACAAAGCGGCCTCCACCGAAGACTTCAAAGCCATCGTCGAAAAGCATTTGACTCGTGGCATGGATCTGGACGGCAACCACAAGATGGACTGGTTCTTCAACCAATACGTATATGGCACGGGGATTCCGCAGTACAGCTTTCGTGCCTCGGTCGAGGCTACTTCCGACGGCAAGACCCACATCAAGGGAGAACTCATTCGCTCCGGCGTGCCGGATACGTGGAAGGACGCGGTGCCGCTGTATGCACACATGGGTGACAAAACGGTCCGCTTGGGAACGCTCGGCGTGACGCACTCCAGCGAACCAGTTGAGCTCACCTTGTCCGGAAAAATCGAACGCGTCTCCATCAACGATTATGAAGATCTGCTCGCCGACGTGAAGCAATGAAGAACTTCAGGCGAGACAAGCGTTGGGCTGGTCCCCTGCGTTCTATGAAGGGTTCGTCAGGGTTCTTCTAAAGCGCTTGTTTGCCTGGGGATGAATCGCAGCGCCGTCGAATTCATACAGTAGCGAAGGCCTGTCGGCCCGGGTCCGTCTGTAAAAACATGCCCCCAATGGGCGTCGCACAGGGTGCATTTGACTTCCGTTCGCAGCACGCCCTTGCTGAAATCTTTTTTCTCGCGCACATTTTCCGCGGCGATTGCGTTCCAAAAGCTCGGCCAGCCCGTGCCGGATTCGAATTTCGCCCTTGAATCGAAAAGCGCGTTGCCGCAATCGACGCTAGCCCTGGGGCATGTTGATCATAGAGCGCACCAGAAAAGGCGAATTCGGTCGCCGCACGCCGCGTTACATCGTACCGCAGGGGCCGTGAGCTGCTTCTTTCATTCATAGCGGCGATTCCTGAAAAGAACTTACTTTGCCGGGCTCAGCGGCGGCGGAGGCAAGAGCGGCAGCCGCTTGGCTTCTCCACGCGCCCCGCGGACTTCCAGTTCCTCGAACAGCAGCGACGGCGCAACCACCGAGGCCGGTAGGCCGCCGAGTTGCGCCGAACCAAACGCCCCCAGCGCCGTGCCGACAAATCCGGTGTTCTGGCTCTGCATGTAGTTGAATACGAAACTATCGTTGCCGATTCCAGCCAGGTTCCGCAATGCGCGTGAGTTCAATCCGATGATGCGCGAGCCGCGGATCAACTCTTCCCGGCCGGTTTCCGGATAGACGCGGTAAACGACCAGCGGCAAGCGGTCGCCGGTCCCGGCGCCGCCGCCGTAGCTTGCCAGGAGTTCGGAGAAATCCTCCTGGTGCAGCAGGCTCAACGCGGGATTGTCCATCTCGCGCACGACCAGGCAATAGGCCAGCTTTTCCGCGCGGCAGGTGTCCAGAAATTTCTTCTTCATATCCGCCGCGGAAAGAGTTTCCGCCGAGGAAAAGAACAGATTGCTCATTGTCGGCTTGGCATCGTTTAAGAACGCGGCGCGACCGTGTCCGTTGGATTGATCGGAATTCGGCCCGGGTCGGCGGGACATCAGCTCACCCTTCAGGTTGCCGTTCTCCACCAGCGTAACCTTCTGAGCGCGCACGCCCTCATTGTCCACGGTGTAGCCACCGATCAGTGGCGTTCCGCCGAAATCCCTTGCGCCCGGATCATCCACCACCGACGCGCCAGCCGGCAAAACGCGCGCGCCAAGCCGCGACGCCCAGTCGCTCTTTCCTCCCAGCCCACTGAGCATTTGTTCCATCGCCGGGCTGAAGGAAATCGGAGGTCGCGCACCGTTCACCGCGGGTCCAAGCACCTGCGCCAGCATCGGCGCCGCAGCGCGCGCCTCGAAGAGGACGGGGCCGGTATAGTCCTGCGCCGGAGGCGCGGCCCGCAGTGCCATGAGTTCGGTGCCGGCAACGTTCAATCCTTTGCGCACCGTCTCCACGCTGGGCAAGTCAGCCGGGCGCGTCGCGTACGTGGCATAAAAATGGTTCAGTCGCGTAGACGAGGTAATAGGTCACGCGCGATTCGTGAATCTCGGAAAACGCCCGCAGCGTTGCCGAAGTGTCGCGTGCTTCCTGATCCCAGTTGCGGCTGGTCCAATCCGGCGTCTCCAGCGGTTCGATGAGTTGCACCGGCTCGGCTTTCGAGAAATCGTCGATATCCGATTGGCGCGCCAGGCTGCTGAGATACGCTTGCTTCCGCGAATAAGTGTCTACCGCCTCTTTGAAGGCCTGATGCGTGGCGATCCACAAGTCCTGCCGCAGCGAATCGTAGTCGCGATCGATTCCCACCGAGCCGATCGGTCCGATAAAGCCGCGGAAGCCGTCGTCGCTTACGAAATTTGAGCTATCCAGCTTGTAGCTGCCGACACGCGCTTCCACATCCATGAAGCGGTTCCGCGTATGCGTGCTTGTGAGCAATGTGCCGAATTCGGCGACGACTTCGCGCACCTCAAGATCGACCAATCGATATTCGACATAGTACGGCCGCACCGGCTGGTCGATGTTCGGAATTTTCAATTCCAAGCGAGTCTTCGCGCGAACCATTTCATCGCGCATGGCTTGCAGCGTGTGGTCGTTATCCTGCGGAACCTGCGTCCCCGCGGCCGCTCTGGACCCCATAGCAAGCAAAAGTAAAATCAGTCCCGCCATTCTCTCTGCGCGCCTCACTGCCGGCCTCCGGTCTTGATGACATCGTGCGCGGGCGGCGGCAGGATCGGCGGCCGGTCCGTGGAACTCTCTTTTTTCTGCACTTCCAATTCCGAAGTCAAAATCGCGGGCGACGCGGCGGAGACGGGAACGGATCCCGATTCCGCACCGCAGTAACCGTTAAAAACCTCCGCTGTATCGCCCGTCGCGACAATCTTCGTGAGCGCAGCGAGCGGCGTGCCGACGATGTCCACGCCCCGCACCAATTCGTCGGGACGCCCGTCGGGATAAACCTTGTAGACCACCAGGGGCAGCACCTGGAACGCCTGCGGCTGCCCGCGTCCAGTGAACGTAAATCCGCCGGCGATGTCGTCAATCAACAACCCAAACGGCTTGCCCTGCGCTTTGATCAATTCAATCAGTTTGGCCCGGAGCTGCGCGTTGGTCACCGTCTTGCTGCTTTGCACGATCAGGTTGCCCTGCCGCGAAACCGGCGTTGCGCCGAGCTGCCGCCTGCCATGGCCGTTCGAACGGGGAAACCCGACCAGCGGTGACCGCGACATCTCGAAAGTCTTCAGCACACCGTGATCCACCAGCGCCACGCGCTGCGCCGGCACGCCTTCATCATCGAACTGGTAGTAGCCCAACAGATCTTGTTTTCCGAGCTTTTTTAACGTTGTGTCGTCGGTGATGCTCAGAAAATCTGGAAGGATTTGCTCGCCCACTTTTTTCGAAAACGTTTGTCCCTCGGTCACGTCCTTTTGGCGGTGGCCTTCGGCGCGATGGCCGAAAACTTCGTGGAAAAATACCGCCGCGGCGCGTCCCGTCAGCAGTGCCGGTCCGACGGTCGGATCGTTGATGGGCGCGGCGACTAGACCTTCCAATTCCTTGCGCATGGCCACTTCCGCTGCGTAGACCGCTTTGTCGTCCGGCGCGTCCTGGGGCTCGACCCAATCGAAATTGTAATAGCGGTCGATGTCCATCCCGTCGGGCGCCTTGCCTTGGATGAACAACTCCAGCCGATAGCGAATCTGCCCGAATTGCAGTTGCGTGCCCTCGCTGGTCACCTGATAGGCATTTTGCGCTTGCGCCGAGAACGTCACGATGGAATTGATGATCGCCGGCGATTCGCGAAAGGCCTTGGTATAAGCGCGGACTCTTTCCTCCCATGGCTTGCGATCCACGGCGATAGAAACCTGCGGCCCGATGAAGGTGTGAGCCTCTTCGCGCGAAAAATCCGGTGCGCGCCCTTCCGCCGTTTCTACTTTTACTTCCTTGCCCGTCTTGATCTTGATCAGCGCTTCGGATGCGGCCCGGTACTGCTTGTCGGTCTCCAGCCAAATCGTCCGGCGCAGAACTTCGGCGTCATCGTCGATCGGCACGGGCGCGCCCGGTCCGCCACTTGCCATCTGCCGCTCTCCGACCTTGTGCGAATTGTCCAGCTCGTACTTTCCTGTGCGAACCGAAACCTCCAGCCAACGGTTGCGCGCTTCGTTGCTGTTGAGCAGTGCTCCGTTCGAGCCGGACACATCTGCACGCTGTGTCTCCGTGATCGTATAGCCCATGTAATAGGCCGGAGGGTCCAGCGTGCTCAAGGTCTTCAACGAGCGTTCCAGCTCTGCTTGCAGTGCCGCGAGCAGCCCTGAGCGCTTGGTCTGCGCATCAGGGGGCGCAGCGTGCGCCGCTTGCACCGTGGCCAGAGCCAGGGCGGCGAGCAAAATTAGCCCGCAGAAGATCCGAATTGAGCGACTACGATTCGAATTGGTCAAAGGAGGCCTCACTTACAATTTGACGGGACCGCGAAACATTCAGTGTACGCCACCGCACAGCGGCCCACAAAGCGCGGCACGTTGGGGAGTCGCGGTTCAGACAACACTTCTTAGACGGTCTCACAACACGGACCGTTGCACCGGCGCAAAAACGAAAGGCTCCGGCGGATCGAGTTGCCAGGGCCTAAGACAAGCTCAACTTCGCCGAGCTACCGCGGCTATCCGCAGGCTTTTGGGTTTTTCGCCGAGAATCTCTCTGCACCTGCGTGCCACCGCCGCGCGTCAACCCAACACCCAAACAGATTCCGACAGCTCCCGCTACGGCTCCAACCGTCCCCCCAAACACCAAGGTGCGGCCCTACCCCGGGCATGCCCGACGAGGCGGATCCGTGTCCTTGCCGGAAGCCACCAGCAGATTGGGTATTTACGAGATCTTGCCAATCAACGGGGGTCTTCGCCGACGTGTTGAGGGCCTTCCCGCCGCGAGCGATGTTCACAGCCGGAATCACACGAGAGACTTCACCGGCGCGCACTCCCGCCGGCTGGGGCGCGGCCCCAGGATCTGCCGAGATCGAGATCAGGGACGAAAGTAATAAGGCCAGCCCGAAGGCCTGCGGGGACTTCGTCTTCATCGAGGACTCTCCTGATTTTGCAGCCTCTATCCCATCGTATTTCGCGGAGAGCGTCTGACCTGTCAACGCCTAACGGGAGTTCTTTGCCCACTCTCTGCATGCTTTTGAGGGTACACACCGCCGGCGTCGCTCAGCGATTCAGGGCGAAAATGGGAGAGGTTGTTTCCTAACACACCTCGCGGTGCGCTCCTCTTGCAGTCGGCAATGAGCCGGCCCACAATTCTTCTATGCGTTCTCTTGTCGGCGTTCTGGTCGGTGTCGCCCTCCTCTTTGTCGTATATCACTTCTATCTAAAGAGAATGCCGACCACGGATGAAGGCACGGCTCCAACGCAGGCCATCAGCCTGACTGGCGTTCGAAGCGACCTTCTGCAGATCGCTCAAGCGGAACGCGGCTACATCGCCACGAATGGCCATTGTGCTTCTCTTGACGAACTCATCTCCTCCAATTCTCTTTCCATGACCCGCACTGAGCGTGACGGTTATTCCTACACGCTCGAGTGTTCGGGCGGTGAATTCACCGCCGCGGCGCGGCATCTGCCGGCGTCGGCCGGCTCCCCCATTCGCTATCCCAATCTCGCCATCGACGCCACCATGCAGGTCCGCGAAATCGACTGATCCTTCGGCGCGGAATGGCTATCTCCTGCGAGCGCAGCGCTTCCGGAGAGAGCTCTTCCTAAATTCCGGGAACTTTTCCCGCCTGCCACGCGTACTTTCCTTTGAAAGCGGTTCCCCGGATAAAACGCGCCTTACCGGCGCCTTAGAAGAAGGAGCAAACTATGGGCGGAGAATTGATTGGATTAGTGGCCGTGATTCTGGGGATGGGAGTCCCCCTCGGCGCGCTGTATACCTATTATCGGGTGCGCAAGCTGCGCAGCGAAGAGCGCCTCGCGGCGATTGCCCGCGGAGTCGACATTCCGATGGAGCCTGAATTGAACCAGGCGGCGCGTTCCCGCCGTGCCGGTATCCTGCTGGTGAGCGGCGCGCTCGGTTACATCGCCACTTTCGGATTGATTGCGGGCATCCAAGCGGATCGGGACATCTGGACGGCTGCCGCGTTCGGCATCATTCCTCTCGCCGTCGGCATTGGGTATTTTCTCGATTGGTCGTTCATCCGCCGCGACGCCCACTCCTAGCAACACGATGCGCGCACCGCGAGCTCCATGTGGCGTGATGTTCGGGCAAGAAGCGCGAGCCTGGCTGCGGCTTAGACATTCACGGCGTGCGCTTCTGGTCCACCACCAGCACGCCGGCTTCGGCGTAGTTCGCCGATGGAACATCGTGAAACGACACGTGAATATTCTCGCGTTTGGCCTTGCCATCTTCGATCAGCACGGTTGTGACGCGTTCTGCAATTTTCCGTTTTTGCTCGGGTGTCCGTCCTTCCACCCAGGTAATTTGCACGTGCGGCATGTTCACTCCTCCTTAGAACGAGCGACTCCCGAACTCTTGCACGCAAAACGCAGACATTGTATCCACCGCCGCGGTTCCCGCAAAGCCTGCCGCGCCTCTGTGCTAGAATTGCTTACCCATGCATCCCGCCATTCCTCACTTGGTTGAGCTGCAACGCGTTGACCACCAGATCGCCGTTTTGCGCTCGGCACTGGAAGGATTTCCAAAACGCATCCGCGAAGCGGAAAGCAAACTCGGCAGCGCCCGTGCCGACGTCGCCTCCGCGAAAGAGGCCCACGCCCATGTCGTGGCGGAACGCAAGAAGTTCGAGTTCGACGGGCAGCAGTGGAAAGACCGCGCCCGCAAATACCGCGATCAGAGCGGCGCCGTGAAAACCAACGAAGCCTACAAAGCATTGCAGCATGAAATCGCCAACGCCGAGGCCGAAGTGGCCAAGGCCGATGATCGCCAGCTTGAAGTGATGATGGCCGCCGAAGAAGCCGAGCGCCGCGTTAACATTGCGGAGTCCAGACTGAAGGAAATCGAGCAAGCCGTCGCTGGGGAACGAAATGAAATTCAGGCGCAAGGGACGGAGAAGAAGAAACAGCTGGAAGCCGCCACCGCCGAGCGTGAAAAAATCATCGCTCCGGTGCCGGAAGATTTGCGCGAGCTTTACGCGCGCATCGCCAAGCGCCACAACGGCACCGCCATGGCCGAAGCCCGCGACGGGCAGTGCCGCGGGTGCGGCATGCGCGTGCTGCCGCATATTCTTCAGGTACTGCGCACGGAAACCAACGAAGAGGTTTACCGCTGTGAGAGCTGCGGCCTCATTCTCTACACTCTGGAACCGATTCCTATTGCGAATCCTGCCGTTGGTTCCGCCAACACATCCTCGACTGCCTCGACAAATTCCTGATGCCGCGCCGCCTGCCAACTCCCCGCGAAAAGGGTCTCTTTGGCGATGCTCCCGCGGAGCCCAAGCCGGCTCCTGCGGCGTATCGCGCAAACATTGACGGCGGCTCTCGCGGCAATCCCGGGCCGGCTTCCTACGGTGTAGTCATCCGCGATGCACGCGGCGAAATTGTCGCCAAGCTGAAGAAATACATCGGCCACATGACCAACAACGTGGCCGAGTATTACGGCCTGATTGCGGCGATGGACTACGCGCAATCACACGGCATTCGCGCGCTGCGCATCGAGAGCGATTCAGAGCTCCTGGTCAAGCAAATGCGCGGGCTGTACAAAGTGAAGAGCGAGGATCTGCACCCACTCTTCGAGCGCGCGAAGAAAATGTCGCAAGCGTTCGATTCCTTCCGCATCGAGCATGTCTACCGCGAGCAGAATCGCGAGGCCGACGCCCTTGCCAACGAAGCGCTGGATGAAACGCAAGGTAAGGCGCCGGGCTCGCTCCCAGCAAAGAAAACCGAACCAGTCATCTCCAAACCCGAACCCCGGCGGATCCAAGCGCGTTTCCGCGGCGGAGTGCTCTATCTGCTGGAAGATGTCGAATTGCCCGACGGCGTGGTCGTCGATGTTTCGATCCACCTGCGCCCAAAGCCGTAGCGTTTTGCTTTCTGCTGGGGATGCCCTCACGGCGGAGGGAACTACTTCAGCGCATAACTACGATAAAGTGTGTCGCGCTGGGCGGGGATGAAGCCGGCATCGGAGATGATGCGGCGGAGTTCGCCTTCGTTGGTTCGGTTTTTCACGCCTGCCGCAAAGACGACGTTTTCTTCAATGAGGATGCTGCCGACGTCGTCGGCGCCGAATTGCAAACCGACCTGGCAGACTTTGATTCCGGGGGTGAGCCAGCTGGACTGGATGTGGTCGATGTTGTCGAGATACAGACGGCTGACAGCCAGCGTTTTCAGATAATCGACCGCGGTGGCTTCCTGCACTTTTTTTCCAAGCGCGGTATTCTCAGCGGCAAACATCCACGGAATGAAGGCCGTGAACCCGCCGGTGTCTTCCTGAATCCGCCGCAATCTTTCGAGATGGTTGACGCGATGGCGCAGTTCTTCGCCGCAGCCAAACATCATCGTGGCGGTGGTGCGCAGGCCGAGGGAATGCGCGACGCGGTGCATTTCTTCCCAGTCGTCACTGGTGCACTTTAGCCGGGCAATCTTGGCGCGGACTTCATCGTCGAGAATTTCCGCGCCACCGCCCGGAATGGATTGCAGGCCCGCGTCCATCAGGCGCTGGATGGTTTCGCGGATACTGATCTCGCTGACCTCCGCGATGCACAGAATTTCGGGGGCGGAAAAGCAATGCAAATGCACTTGCGGGTAGCGCGCCTTCAGGGAGCGCAGTAGATTTTCGTAATAGCCGATTTGCAAGTCCGGGTGCAGTCCGCCCTGGAGCAGAATTCCGGTGCCGCCAAGCTCCAGCATTTCGTCGATTTTCTTGTAGATCTCCTCGAACGACAGGATGTAGCCGTCCTTGGCGCCGAGCGGCCGGTAGAACGCGCAGAAGGTACAATACTCGGTGCAGAAATTCGTGTAGTTGATGTTGCGGTCGATCTGGTAGGTTACGACGCGCGGATCGTTTTTCTTCAGACGCAGCTGGTGTGCGGCCATGCCGATGCCCACGAGGTCATCGGATTCCAGTAGATCCAGAGCTTGTTGTTTTGTCAGTCCCAAGGTGTTTCCTTATCGCCTGCCCAGCTCAATTGTAACCATGGCAATCGCGCAAACTCGAATTTGCGGTGCAGCCCCTTCGGCTCGCTTCAGAAGGCGGGCCCTACAACTTCACGGCCTCCGCTTTCTTGCCCGCCCATTCGAGTGGTTTCGCTGGCGGGATCAGACCTAGCTTTTCGGCACGATCGAAGTACAACTCCAGCCCGTGACGATTTTCCGCATCGAGGGAGAAATCAATGTTGTGCCGCAGGTACGATTCGAGCGTCCGCTGCGGCAGCTCCAGCTTGCGCGCCGCGTCAAAGCTGATTTCCGGGATGCGTGACAAACCGAAATTCCGGGAGGCGATGAAATCCGCAATCACTTCAGGAGTGGCAATGTCTCCCCTGGCCGCCCAAACCGCCAGGACCGCAGGCAATCCCGTCAGAGTCCGCCATTCGCTCACCACGTCATGGACGTAGAGCAATTCCGGACCGACAATCCCCAGAGTGGCCGCCTGGCAAAGGGTTTGCCCTTGCGTGCCGGGCCGGCTGTCCTGTTCGATCCCCAAGGCGATTCGCAAAGCCGGATCACCAATCAGGAGCGCGGCGTCTGCCTGCTGCAACATAGCGCCCAAGTCCGGAGGCGCTTCAAAGAACTCCGGGGCGATCTTCCATTTTTCCGCGCACAGGATGCGTGTTAGCGTCTGCGTGCTGCGCGAACTGCCATCTAGCGCAAAGCTCTTTACCTGTTCGATGGGCTTTTTCGCAATGATCAGCAGGCTGCGAACCTGCTTCTTCGAGGCAATGGCCATGTCCGGCAGCATCACCAAGTCATCGATGCGCTGGTATTCGATGGCCGGGATAATCGCGATATCCGCTTCGCCGCCGCGCAACTGTTCAGCGCATTGCGAGGGCACAGTGAAGGACAAATCATACTTGCCGCGCATCGGGCCGTTGGTGAAGCCCCAGACCAGTGGCGCGGTGTTCACATATTGAACGATCGAGATGCGAAGTTTTGTCACGGTTCGAGGTCTCGTTTGGAACTTTCAGTATAGCAGACCGGAATTTCTTCCGCGGCTGACGCCCTTTGTTGTAAAACGATTCGTTACATTTGGAGGCTTCGAACATGTCAAAGGTTTCGCACTGGTTTTTCCTTGTTTTCCTGGCTTGCGGGGTCAGACGCTGCCGCCGCTCGGCGCGAAACGCCCCAGCCCCCCACCATCGCCGAGAAAACCGCGGGGGCGCAAAAGCTTGCCGGTTATTTCAATCTCTACTGGGACGCCAAGCAGGGCAAGCTGTGGCTCGAAATCGACAAGTGGAACAGCGAATTCCTCTACCAGAGCGGGCTTCCGGCGGGCATCGGTTCGAATGATATTGGGCTGGACCGCGGCCAGCTTGGCGCGACGCGCATCGTGCGCTTCGAGCGCAGCGGCCCGAAGGTCTTGCTCATCCAGGAAAATCTCGATTACCGCGCGGTGAGCAAGGACCCCCACGAACGCCGCACGGTCCACGATTCTTTCGCGGAGTCCGCGCTGTGGGGCTTCACCGTGGCCGCCGAGGAAAAGGACCGCGCGCTGGTGGACGCCACGGATTTTTTCCTGCGCGATGCGCACGGGATTCCAGCGGTGCTGCACCGGACGAAGCAAGGCGCTTATCATCTGGATGCGTCGCGCTGCGCCATCTATCTCCCGCAAACGAAAAATTTTCCGCTGAATACGGAAGTGGAGGCCACGCTTACGTTTGCGGGAGAGGAGCCGGGCCGGAGGGTTCGCGATGTTACGCCTTCTCCCGAATCGATCACTGTCCGCGAGCATCACGGTTTTGTGCAGCTTCCGCCGCCGGGGTACAAGCCGCGCGCCTATGATCCGCGGGCCAGTTTCTTTGGGATTGGCTACATGGATTACGCCACGCCCATCAGCGAACCGATCTTGAAGCGCTTCATCGCGCGGCATCGCCTGGAGAAGAAAGATCCGAGCGCCGCGGTCAGCGAGGCGGTGCAGCCCATCGTGTACTACCTCGATCGCGGAGTGCCGGAACCGATTCGCTCCGCGCTGCTCGAAGGCGCGCGCTGGTGGAATCAGGCATTTGAAGCAGCCGGCTACAAGAACGCCTTCCGCGTCGAACTCATGCCGGAAGGCGCGGACTCCATGGACCTGCGCTACAACGTGATCCAGTGGGTGCATCGCGCGACGCGGGGTTGGTCGTATGGCGCGGCGGTGATTGATCCGCGCACGGGCGAAATCATCAAGGGTCACGTGACGCTCGGGTCGCTGCGAGTGCGGCAAGATTTTCTGATTGCGGAAAGTCTCCTTGCACCCTACGAAAAGGGCAAACCTGTTTCGCCGAAGATGCAGGAGATGGCGCTGGCGAGGCTGCGGCAGCTTGCGGCGCATGAAGTCGGGCACACGCTGGGCCTGATGCACAATTATTCTGCAAGCACGGTCAATCGCTCTTCGGTGATGGATTATCCGCCGCCGTACGTGGAGCTCGCGACCGACGGCACCCTGGACGTTTCCGCCGCTTACGCCGCGGGAATCGGGGAGTGGGACAAGATATCCATCACGTTTGGCTATCAGGATTTTGCGCCGGAGACGAACGAAGAAGCAGCGCTGAGCAAAACACTCCTGGACGCATACGGCCGAGGGCTGCGCTACTTAACGGATCAGGATGCACGTCCTGCGGGATCTTCGAGCAGCCTGGCGCATCTCTGGGATTCGGGGGCCAATGCGGTCGATGAATTGAACCGCCTGATGCAAGTTCGCAGCGTGGCGCTGAGGCGCTTCGGCGAGAACAATATCCGTGAGGGTGCGCCGCTGGCGACCCTCGCAGACGTGCTTGTGCCGCTGTACTTGCTTCATCGCTATCAGGTGGAGGCGACGAGCAAACTCATTGGCGGCATGGACTACACGTTTGCGCTACGAGGCGATGGAGAAATGCCCACGCAGATCGTGGCGCCGGCGGAACAGCGGCGAGCGCTTGCGGCGGTGCTGGCAACGCTGAAGCCGGAGGTCCTGGCTCTGCCCGAGCCGCTGCTGAAAATGATCCCGCCCCGGCCGCCCGATTACGAACGGGGGCGCGAGCACTTCAAGATTCATACCAGCCCGGCGTTTGATGCGTTCGCTCCGGCGGAAGCCGCGGCACAACATACTCTGCAATTTCTTTTCAATCCGGAACGCGCCGCGCGCCTCGTCGAATTCCATGCTCGCAACGCGGAGAACCCGGGTCTCGAGGAAGTCCTGGACGCCATCCTGGCCGCGACCTGGAAAACGCCACATGGCGGAGGCTCCTTGGAGCAAATCGCTAATTCCGTGGACATGGTCGTTCTGTATAACCTAATGGCTATGGCTACCGACGGGCACGCCCGGGATGAAGTGCGCGCGATCGCCAGCCTCAAGCTGCATGAATTGCATGGGTGGCTTAATGCCCCCCGGGCGGATCGCCGGCCGATTTCCGATCAGGCGCACATCTCCTTGGCCTCATGGCAAATCGAGCAGTTTCAGAAAGATCCGAAGCAAATCAACGTCACGCTCCCGGCCGAGCCTCCCGACGGGCCACCCATTGGAACCGATGATGACTGGGATGGCTGGGACTAATTTCTCGGGCTGGTTGCACGTGACCAAACACCTCCTCTATCGTCTATAGCTGCAGGGAGGCCCCCATGCCTCGACGCAGCTTCTTTTTTCTGATTTCGTTTTCTGCTCTGCTCGCCCTTGGCTTTACGAGCGCAAGAGCGAACCGCCACCACCACTCCGTAAGCATTTCCGACGGCCACAAGTACCCAATTACCGGTTGTTCCGATTTGCGCATCCGGTTTGGCGACCAGGATGCCGTGGTGCGTTCCGAAGAGCGCACCTTGACCAAGTCCGAGGCTGCGGTCCTGCAGGTTCAGCCGCATAGCCACGGCGGCGTTCAGGTCGTGGGCTGGGACAAAGAGACTTATTCCGTGACGGCATGCAAAGCCGCGGCGGGCTCGGGCGATGAGGCAGAGCGAATCCTGTCCCGGATCACCATATCCATCGATAAAGGCAGAATATCGACGAAAGGTCCTGGGGATGAGGACGATTGGACAGTCTATCTGCTCATTGGCACGCCGAAATCCGCGTCCATCGACCTGGAAACAATGAACGGTCCCATTTCCCTGTACGAGGTGGACGGCAAACTCACGGCCCGCGCCAAGAACGGCCCGATCAGCTTGAAGAACTTTTCCGGCGACGCGGAGATCGCTGCCGTGAATGGCCCGATCAGTCTGGAAGGCAGCAGGGGAAGCGTGCGTATTCATACGGAGAACGGGCCGATCTCCGTGGCACTGGAGGGAAAGACGTGGAGCGGCACGGGTCTCACCGCCGAAGCCAAGAATGGCCCCTTGACGCTGATGGTCCCGAGCGACTATCAGTCCAGCTTCGTGGTCGAATCAACAAACTATGCGCCGGTGAGTTGCCACGCGAGCATTTGCGATAATGCCCGCAAGACCTGGGACGACGAGCACCGCCGCATCGAGTATGGCAGCGCACCGGCGATGATCCGGCTCTCCACCGTGAATGGGCCAGTTTCACTCTAACAAGCGAAGATCTCGCGTTGAGGGGCGACTCGCCGGAAGGCTTGAGTCCTCCGGGATGGACGCGCTCCGGCTATTGCGGATAAGATTTGGCGCATGCTGCTGGAGGCTCGTGTAGCTCAACCTGTGACCGAAGCGGAAGCGGTTCGCCTGGCGCGCGAACTTTACGGGCTTGAGGTAAGCGCGCGGGCGCTGCCGGGCGAATACGACGACAACTTCCATCTGACAAACGTGGACGGGCGTGCGTTCGTGCTCAAAGCAATGCATCCGGCCCGGGAACATTCTTTTATCGATCTGCAATGCCGGGCCTTGACGCATCTGGCGCAACGCGCTCCTCAATTGCCCTTGCCTCGCGTCACACCGAATCGCAGCGCGGAACTGTTTACTTCGATTGCCGGTGCGGACGGCTCGACGCGCCTTGTCTGGCTGCTTACTTTTGTGAATGGAACAGTTCT
>QHZC01000342.1 GCA_003224515.1 Acidobacteriota bacterium | reverse complement strand
GAAGCGGACCTCGGTTTGACGGCCTTGGGGCTGACCGAGTTGGCCGCGCGCGGACGTTTGTGGCGGCGGGGTCACTTGCGGAGGCTGCTGCGGATTGATGAAAACTTCGTTGGCGAGGCGTTCGGTGAGTTTGTCGAGGAGATCCTTCACCGCTTGGCTGTTCATGGCGCCGGGATCGCGGAGCATTTCGCGCAGTTCGTCGCTCATGGCATCTTCCGGGAGCAGGTCCCCTTGTTGCAAGGCGCGGAGGATGGCTTCGCGGAGAGCTTCCATGGAGCGCTCGGGGTCCATCTGGGAAACGCCGTAGAATTGCGATTCAAAACCGCTTTGGAGAAAGAAATCGCCGAGGCGTTTGATGAGTTCTTCGAGGTCGACAGCGTCGGCGGGTTCGCCGACGTATTTGCCATAGCGAATGAATTTCATGATTGCCACCCAAGTCGCGTGGTGTTGTTTGAAGTCATTATTGAGATTCTTCGCTTCGCTCAGGATGACAGACGCAAAAAACAGCGCCTGTCAATTAAACTGCCTGCGCGGGGGGCGGCCGGGAGTTTCGCGCTCGCGCTGATCCGGTTGTTTCGGCTTTTCGGCGTAGTAGCCGCGGTCTTCGCTGCGGCCGATGCGGCGATGGGCCCACAAACCTTCGAGGATCATTTCCGCGGCGGCCGCAGCGGCGCCGACGTCCTTGCGATCCTGAACTCCGAGTCTGCCAACATCCTCCATTAGGCCTTGGATCTTGGCGAGCTGCTGATGGCGCTCGCTGGTTGTGGCCAAGTCCGGAAGCTTCAGTTCGCCACCCAATTCGAACCATTGAATCACCGGCTGGAAGTTTACGTCGGTGAAGTGCTTGCTGAAGACGCGGCCGACAGCCGTGCGAATGAGTTCGCGGGCCACGGTGTCCGCGCCTTTGAGTTCGCCTTCGTATTCCAGCTCCATTTTTCCGGTGATAGCGGGAAGGGCGGCATAGACGTCGGCAACACGGGCGACGACGGAATTTTCGCCGTTGCGAGCGGCACGTTGCTCGGCGCTGCTAACCAGGCTTTCGAGTGTGGTGATGGGGAGACGCTGGCTGACGCCGGAGCGGCGGTCCACGCGTTTGTCCTCGCGCGCCTGAAAGGCGATTTCTTCCACGACCTGGCGCAGGTACTGCGGAACTTCGATCTTTTTGCCGGAATCGCGGCCCACCCAGGCTTCCTGCGCGGTGATGGCCATGCCTTCTTCGAGGCTGGCGGGATAATGCGTTCGAATCTCGGCGCCGATGCGGTCTTTCAGCGGGGTGATGATTTTTCCGCGGGCCGTATAGTCCTCGGGGTTGGCGGTGAAGACCAGGAGAACGTCGAGGGGAAGGCGCAACGGATAGCCCTTAATCTGAATGTCGCCTTCCTGCATGATGTTAAAGAGGCCGACTTGAATTTTGCCGGCGAGATCGGGGAGTTCATTGATGGCAAAGATGCCGCGATTGGCGCGTGGGAGAAGGCCATAGTGGATGGTGAGTTCGTCGGAGAGGTCGCGTCCGCCGCGAGCGGCGCGGATGGGATCGACATCGCCGATGATGTCGGCCATGGTTACGTCGGGAGTGGCGAGCTTTTCGACGGAAGCGATTGTCGCGAGGCATCCAGGAGATGGGAGTGTTGTCGCCCTCGGCGACGATTTTTTCACGGCACGCGCGGCAAATGGGTTTCAGCGCATCGTCGTTGATTTCGCAGCCTGCAACGACGGGCATTTCCGGATCGAGCAAGTTGACTAGCCCGCGGAGAATGCGGCTTTTGGCCTGACCGCGCAAGCCGAGAAGAATGAAATTGTGGCGGGAGAGCAAGGCATTGACGATTTGCGGGACGACGGTGTCTTCATAGCCATGCACGCCGGGGAAGAGCGTCTCGCCCTTTTCGATGGCGCGGAGCAGATTGCGGCGGAGCTCATCCTTGACAGAGCGCGAAGCGCCGCGCGGATCAAAATCGGGAATGCGCTTTAGCTCGCCCAAAGTGCGCGGTCGGGAATGTGCTGAAGATTGCATTGATGTGCTTATCGTCATAGGGCCCCGTTCCGCGTCCCGACAAAATCGGGCCGCCACAAGCTAATTCAATCCATGTCCGTTACCGCCGGCGCGCTGGCGCAGGGCCTCTGACTTCTGTAGATGCGGGGCCCACTCACGAAGATACGCTACCAGACGCTCCTGACGGTCCGCTTCTGACCAAAGCTCGAGGATTTGCTGCTTCCACAATAGGTCCATCGGCAGCGCGGCGGCAACGACATAAGAGAGGTCCTCGGGCGCGGCGCCCGGGAGATTTTTGGGATAGTCCTCGAAGATCAGCGTGTGGCAGGCTTCAAAGAGCTCCACGAGTTCGCGCTGGATGCGCGGATTGGCGGGGGTTTCCCGGTCCTCCAAGTAATCCACGTGCCCTTCAAGAAGCGGGTCTTCCGTGAAAAGTTCCACCACGCGAAACGGGGCGCGGCCGGCCGTGAGGATATCCATTCGGCCGTCTTCGTAGCGTTTTACCACGTCGAGAATTTCGGCGGTGCAGCCTACGCGCGCGACGCCTTTGGGTAAGGAGAGAAGCATGCCGAATTCAGACTTCTCTTTCAGACAGTCTTTCACCATCTGGCGGTAGCGCGGCTCGAAAATATGCAGGGGAAGCTCCGCGCCGGGAAGAAGGACGACGTTCAGCGGAAACAGAGGAATGCGTTCAGGCCGCATGGGTCCCAGACCAAATCATACCAGAGTAATTGACAGGTGACTGATGACCCGAGTGGAACCCTAGACGGGGAAAGGAATCACCAGCGGGAATGTCCGGCGATGGGGAGCAAGTTAATCCCCCGTTTATCTGGGGATGCAGAGAATAACATGGCTTGGTGGCTGCGACTTGTCAGCCCAGAGAAATAGCTCGGCCGCTACAAGTGTGCGAGGTAGAGAGTTTGGAGATCGTTCTCACGTACCTTCCAGACGGAGACAGTACGTATAATCTAGTGCGATCCATGGCCCAGAATTGCTTGATCAAAGAGCGGTCTTCGAGTCCGTTTCGAATGAAGCGGGAGGAGCTATGAATTACGCGGGGCTGCTGCGATCCGCCCTTGTGGCGTTGCTCAGAAACAAAATGCGAAGCATCCTGACGGTACTAGGAATCACGATCGGGATTGCCGCGGTCATCTGTGTTGTGGCCATCGGAAAAGCCGGGCAGGCGCGGGTCGAGCAACAACTGAATAATTTGGGCGACAACTTTGTGTGGATAGAGGCCGGCGGGCGGGCGGTGAATGGCGTTCGCACGGGCACGCACGGGACGAAGACGCTGGTGCTTGCCGATGGGGTCGCCATCAAGAATCAAATCCCCCTGATCAAGAGCGTTTCGCCGAACGTCGATGGATCCATTCAGATTATCTATGCAAATCAGAACTGGTTTACCGGTTATCGGGGTGTCTCGCCCGAATATTTCGACATTAAACGATGGTTTATCGATCAGGGCGCCGCGTTTTCTCAGGACGACGTGGAACGATCCGCGGACGTGTGCGTCATCGGGCGTACGGTGCGAGACACGCTTTTTGGAGTCGAGGATCCGATCGGGAAAGTGATGCGAGTCAAGGATCTTCCTTGCAAGGTCGTAGGGACGCTACTGCCGAAGGGACTGTCTGTCTCAGGCCAGGACCAGGACGACACCATCCTCATGCCGTATACCACGGTCATGAAGAAGATTAAAGGGGCTCCTTGGTTGGACGACATCCTGTGTTCGGCGGTAACGCAGGACGCAGTAAAGATTGCCGGTCAGGAAGCAGCAGCTCTACTGCGAGACCGCCATCACCTGCGTCCGGAAGAAGAAGATGACTTCAACATTCGCAATCCAGAAGACATCATTCAGGCGCAGCTCGAGGCCAGCAAAACGCTCACTGTTCTTCTGATCGCGATCGCTTCCATTTCACTGATCGTGGGAGGAATTGGGATCATGAACGTGATGCTCGTATCGGTAACAGAGCGGACCAGGGAAATCGGAATAAGGGTTGCCGTGGGAGCGACGGAAGAAGCCATTCAACTGCAGTTCTTGGGAGAATCGGTGATGCTTAGCCTAGTAGGAGGAGCCGCGGGAGTTTTATTCGGGGTCCTTGGTTCTTACCTGGTTGGCCAGACATTGCAGTGGCCGATGCAGATGTCCGTTGAAGCCGTGATTGTGGCGGCGCTGTTTTCGGTAGCGGTGGGAGTTTTTTTTGGATATTACCCGGCGCGAAAAGCCTCGCTGCTGGATCCCATCGAGGCACTGCGGTACGAATGATCCATCCGGGACTTAAATTTCAGGACGAGAAATGAAACCAAGGAACAAGTGGCTCATCGTGGCGGGGCTCGCGGCCATCGCGGGAATGTTTGCGGCGTTCGGCCTGAACCACAACCGCGCACCACAGCACTTTACTGCCAAGGTGGAAAAGGGCGAGATCCACGATGTAGTGGAAGCCACGGGAATGATCAATTCGGTCATCACCGTGCAGGTCGGTTCGCAGGTGTCTGGGACCATTTCTAAGCTGTACGTAGACTTCAATTCGCGCGTGCACAAGGGCGACATTGTGGCGCTAATCGATCCCGCGTTGTTGAACGGGGCGCTGCTGCAGGCCAAGGCGGATTTGGAGAATGCGAAGGCAAATCTTGTGGCGGCACGCGCGAACCTGGAGAAAGCGAAATCCGGTCTGGTTCAGACGAAAGCCGACTACGACCGCACGGCCGGGTTGTTCAAGAATGGCATACTGAGTCAGCAGCAACTGGACCTCGCCAAAGCGAACTATGATTCTGCGAGTGCGACGGTGGGGGGAGCTGCGGCAAATGTGACGCAGGCCGAGGCCCAGGTCAGTCAGAAACAGGCCGCGGTAACGGTGGCGCAGACGAATCTCAACTACACGGTGATTCGCTCGCCTATCGACGGGACGGTAGTGGCGCGAAACGTGGACGTGGGGCAGACCGTCGCGGCCTCCCTGCAGGCGCCGACGATATTCACCATTGCGCAGGACTTGACCAAGATGCTGGTGTACGCCAAGACGGACGAGTCTGACGTCGGCAACATCAAGGTGGGGAAGCTGGTCACCTTCAAGGTGGACGCCTTTCCGAAGGAAGCGTTTCATGGCGTGGTGAGCCAGGTGCGCATGAATGCGACCACAGTGCAAAATGTGGTCACCTACGACACGATTGTGGAGTTCGCAAACCCTGAGCTGAAGTTATTTCCCGGAATGACGGCTTACGTAACGATTCCGGTGGCCACCGTGCAAAATGTCCTGAAGCTCCCCAACACGGCGTTGCGCTACAAGCCGCCGATGTCCTCCGAGGAGATTCTGGCGCTTTACAAGCAATACGGGATAGAACCTGGAGGGAGGAAAACGGCGAGCGACGAGGCGGCAGCTGCGGAACGCGGCGCGCCGTCCGATGGAGCGACGCAAAATCCCCCTCGCGCACCACGATCGGATAGCGCTGTGGTTTGGAAACTTGGTGGGGATAACAGCATGGAACCGGTGAAAGTTTCCCTGGGAATCACGGATCATTCCTACACGGAAGTTGCGGGATTCGTGAAAGGCGAACTGAAAGAAGGAGACGAGCTGATCATCCGTTCCGTGGTGCCGAAATCAACAGCGCCGGGAGGGCCGGGGATACGGCGTTGAGACTTTGCGTGCGCACGGACCAACGGACCTCCCGATTCTATTCAATGCAGACCGCTAACCAGACCGAACTGAACGGCACCGTCCTTCCGGGAAACGCGGTCATCCGTGCGGAAGATCTTCACAAATATTACCAGTTGGGCGAAACACGCGTACACGCTTTGCGGGGAGTGAGCCTGGAGATTCAGCGGAGCGAATTTGTGGCCATCATGGGTGCGAGCGGAAGCGGGAAATCGACGTTTATGAATATGCTGGGATGCCTGGACCGGCCCAGTTCTGGACGATATCTGCTTGAAGGAATTGACGTTTCGAAGCACGACAAGAGGGCACTGGCACAGATCCGGAATCAGAAGATCGGATTTGTTTTCCAGGGGTTCAACCTGCTAGCGCGCACCACGGCGTTGGAAAACACGGAGTTGCCAACTCTGTACGCAAAAATCGAAAAGGCGGAGCGTCAGAAACGCGCTGTTGAGGCGCTTTCACTTGTCGGACTGGCTGACCGGATGCAGCATTTTCCCTCACAAATGTCCGGGGGACAGCAACAGAGGGTCGCGGTTGCCCGCGCTTTGGTGAATCGTCCCGCGATCCTGCTGGCTGACGAACCCACAGGCAATCTGGACAGCCGGACGTCGGTGGAGGTCATGGAGGTCTTTCAGGACTTGAACGACAAGGGCTTGACGATCGTGCTGGTTACGCACGAGCACGACATCGCGCAATTCGCGAAACGAGTGCTGGTATTCCGAGATGGGAAAATTCGCAAGGACGATCTGGTGCCGCATCGGCCGAGAGCTTCGGAAATATTGAAGACCCTGCCAACGATAGATGACTAAGAGAGGTGAATGCTGAGATTGCGCGATCTGTAGGGGTCTATGCGCCAGACAAGCGCACGCGGCCGCGCTAGCGACGGCGATCCGAGCGGTCAGGAAAGCTCGGTCAGGAGAGCTTCCATCTCGGAACGGGCGTGTTGATCGCCCTTCTTTGCGGCGGCGGCGATGCCGCTTGAAAGGATCTGCTTGGCTTCGTCGGTGCGGGATTCGCGGGCGAGCAGTTGGCCGTACATGAGATAGGCAGGAATATAGTCTCTGTTGCGACCGAGGAGCGCGCGAAAATGCAGATCGGCGGCGCTGGAGTCGCCGCTGTTCATGCATTCCATGGCCAGGCCGTAACGAGAGAAGGCGTCATCAGGCTTCTTGGCGACAAAATCTTCCAGCAACTGGCGACGGGTTTTCTTTTGTTCCGTCATTGGGTCGTCTCGTATTATACGGGTAGCATCAGCAGCATCCAAAATCGCGCCTGAGCCAGGGTTCACATGAAGCGGAAAAACGGAAACAAGCAACGGCCGGAGACGGAACTGCCGGGGAAGCCGGTCAGCGCCTCGCGTTCCGAGATGACAGAAATCGTTCTGCCGGCGCAGACGAATCCATTGGGAAAACTTCTTGGCGGACAGGTGATGCACCTCGTTGACATGGCGGCGGCGTTGGCCGCGCACCGGCATTCGAACAGCTATGTGGTAACGGCATCGGTGGACTATATTGACTTTCGTAATCCCGTGAATCTTGGCGAAATTGTGAACTTGAAATCGCAAGTCAATCGAGTTTTCCGCACATCCATGGAGGTGGGCGTCGAGGTCTATTCAGAGAATGCCATGACCGGAGAAAGGAAGCATACCACGACGGCATATGTGACGTTTGTGGCGGTTGACGAGCATACGCGGATGCCCAAGCCGGTGCCCCCACTGATGGTGAAAACACCAGAAGAGAGGCGTCGGTTCAACGAAGCGGCTGAACGGCGGGAGACACGCTTGGCGCTGAGGTATGGCGCGGATTCGAAAAAGAGCAAGTAGAGCTTCGCAGCACTTCGGAGTGAACTGTAAAACAACGGTTGGAAGCTGAACGCCGATCAACGGAAGAAAAAGTACCCCACTCTTTTCCGGAGGAACGTCCAATGCGCATACCGTCCCAAGAGTGGGGTACTCGCTGGCAGATTTAGGTCTTGCGGCACCCACGGCCATCATCGGCCTGGGGTGCCAAAAATCAGCCGAAGCGGAGGCAACCTCTTCTGGCGGATTGCTGAGGTCGGGCGAAAACCGGAAGAGCGTCGACTCGGTTTGCTCCACGGCCTCGGCGTTCACCTGCAGGAACTTCTTGTAACCCTCCTCGCCCAGAATGTCGCGAATGGTGGGGCTCTTGTCGAAGGCGCCCAACGAAGTGCGAAGAGAGGTTACGTAGAAGGTCGTGCCTTTGCCTCCCTCAACCACTTGGGAGACAAATAGCGGCGGAGCATTGGCGGACTTTTCGCCTGCTTCCTTGGCTTCTTTCAACAGCGCTTCGAAATCTGCGATGTGGCCCGGTCGCACATGCACAGCGTTGGTGCGCAACACGCGGGACTCGCCGATGAATTTCGCATAGGACGCAGGGTCCATAGGGGCTCTCCGGCTAAGGTCCCAGCGCCGGTGGCGCAATTCCGAGCGTGACCAAACCAGGCAATTCTGAAAGTCACGCTCCATCTTTTCGGCAACTTCCTTGCCAAAGGCCTTGTTTGCTGCAGCCATAACAGCCTGGTTGACTTTGTCGATGTCCGCGTAGTCCTGACGGGTGCTGGTGAACTGGACCACGTTGCCGTCGCCATAAACGGTTTCCATGGCGAGCCAATGATCGCCGTTGAAGCGCCGATTGGCGTCGATCCATTTTTTTGTGAGCGCCTGGAAGTCAGCAAGTTTTTCCGGCTTCACCTTGACGATATAGACGTCCAGATAATCTCCCTGTGCGTGGACTGTCACGGGTGCCGCGAGACACACGACCACGACCAGGGCCCAAAAGGCTCTCTTCCGCATGACTGCCTCCTTCTTTCAGACATCTGTGGGGAGGGAATAGTAGGGAAGCTACACCCGCGAAAATGCCGTGTCAAGGCCCTCGACGAGAATGATATGCATAAGCAATAACCCGGTGCCACACCTCCAAGGCGTGCTCACCGCTTCCAGACCCGCATACATACTGCCAACGAACGCCCGAAGGTTGTAAAGAGAATTCAAGTTGGAAATCTGGGGTAGAGCTTTGGGGTCAAATGTGCACGGAGAGAATGCAGGACGCAGCTCGCCTCGGTGGAAGTACGCAAAAGATGATGTTACGAGCGGCGCTTGCGCACTTCTTCGGCGACAGCCAGGGCCTGGTCGACGCAAGAGCCGATTGCGGGTCCTCGCAAATAATTGCCGCTCAACCAGAGGCCCGGAAAGCGCGAGCATACCTTTGCGACTGCCACCAAGCGGTCTCCGTGACCGAGATTATATTGCGGAAGCGCGCGCGGCCAAGTCGTGACATGGGAGAAGACCGGTTCACTGTTGATGAAAAGCAGAGGTGAGATTTCGCGATGTACCAGTTCTGTAAGCTCTTCTGGTTTCAACTTTGTGGCTGCTGGGTCGGTTACTCCGCCCACGAAAGCAGTAAGTAGAGTCTGGCCATCCGGGGCGCGACCTGGGAAGAGCGATGAATTCCAGACGCTGCCGAGAACGCGGAGCCCGGCGGAGCGAGGCACCAGGAAGCCGAAGCCATGCAAGGAGTGCGCAACATCCTTCTTGCGATAACCGAGTGAGTCCACGGCAACAGGGGCGTATTACACAGAGCCCAGAAGTGATTCGAATTGCGAATCAAGCTGGACCAGCAATTTTCCTGTTACGTCTGTGGGTGTTGTCATGACCAGGGATTGCGCCGTGAGGCTTTCTTGCCTGCCATTTACGTCCAGCCGAACTTCAAAGGAGCCATCACTCCGCTTAACAATTTCGGTGACACTCGTTTGAGCAAACAGCGCAGCGCCGAGTTTGCGCGAAATGGCGCTTGCCAGGGTTTGATTGCCCTCGCGAAAGGTTTGAAGCGTGGGCCGCCCGCGAGGACCTTTTCTTGTTTTGGCGAGACGCAACATGCCGCGAAGAATGCTTCCGGCGACTTTTTCCGCTTCATAGAGTTGCGGGAAGGCGCTTCGAATGCTTAAACGTTCTGGATCACCCGCGTAAATGCCAGAGACCAAGGGGCCAACCAGACGGTCGAGGAGTTGGGCAGAGAATTTTCTCCGAACGAAGGAGGCGACGGATTCGTCGCCATCGGGGGGAGTGCTTTTCCCGAGGATGTCGCGCAGGAGGGCCCATTTGGTTGAGCCATTGATCAGCGAACTCATGAAAAACGCAGGAGGAGTGAGGGGCACGGGTTGGAGTTCGTCGCCGATCAGGACATATCGCGGTGCGCGCGGCGGTGCTTGAACGATTTGGTCAGAAATGCCCAGATCTTCGCATAGCTGATGAAGTTGGGCCGTGGCGCTGAAGCTTTGAGGTCCCAATTCCAGGAGGAAGCCGTCGCGAATTACGGAGTTGATGACACCACCGGGACGCGGAGAGGTCTCGACGAGTTGTGCGTCAATCCCAGCTTTGCGCAGAGCGAAGGCGCAGACAAGACCGGAGATGCCGCCACCGACCACCAGTGCTGCGACATGACGGGTCACGGAGATGTGAGCATCCTCGCGGGATCAAAGAGTTTTCGAAAAGAGCGGCTTAGCGATGAGCTGCTGTTTTTCGAGATAAGGGTCGAAAACCATGGCCAGATTGCGGATGAAGATGCGGCCAAGCCAGGTGGCGCGGATTTCGCCTCTTTCGAGGAGCACTAGGCCATCTTGGCGGGACGGTTCCAGGCGGCCAAGCTCTTCCGCGAAATACTGGTCAAAATCGATGCCAAATTCGCGTGAGATCTCGTCCTTGATCACGATGGTATGACACAGCAGGCGGCTGATGACGGTGCGACGCAAGCGATCCTCGTTCGAAAGATGATAGCCGCGCATAGTGGCGAGGCCTCGCTCGGTGACGGCTTTCTCCCACGAGGGAATGTCGCGGTAGTTTTGAGCATAAGCGTCTTGAATGCCGCTGATTGCGGTAATGCCCATGCCGTAGAGGTCGGCGCCCGCTTTGGTCGTGTAGCCCTGAAAATTGCGGTGCAGCGTGCGGTTTTGTTGCGAAACCGCCAGTTCGTCCCCCGGCTTCGCGAAGTGGTCCATGCCGATGTAGAGATAGCCGGCCTCAAGAAACTTGAGCAGGCCAACGCGAAAGATCTCAAATTTTTCCATGCCTTCAGGAAGGTGAGCGGCGAAGGAACCTTGCTGCTTCTTCAACCACGGCACGTGCGCGTAACTGAAAAGGGCTATGCGATCCGGGGCCAGTCCAAGAATCTGATCCACGGTGTGGGCAAAAGTATCTGCCGTTTGGTAGGGAAGGCCGTAAATCAAATCGACGTTGATACTATCGAAGCCGAGATCGCGCGCGGCGAAGAGCAGGTCGCGCGTCATTTCGTAAGGCTGAATGCGGTGCACGGCCTCCTGCACATCGGCGTGGAAGTCCTGAATGCCCATGCTGAGACGGTTGAAGCCCAGCTTGCGCAGCGTTTCGAGATGCTCGCGAGAGGTCACGCGCGGGTCGACCTCGATGCCAATTTCACTGTCGGGGTCAAAATGGAAATGCTCTTTCGTGAATGCGAACAGATCCGCGATCTGTTCGGGTGTCAGGTACGTTGGTGTGCCGCCGCCCCAATGGAATTGGACGACGGGGCGATTCTTCGAGACGCTGCGGCTGACGCATTCCATCTCCCGCTTCAGCACCTCAAGATAAGGCGGTGCCACACTCTTGTTTTTCTGAATGACCACATTGCACGCGCAAAAAAGGCACAGGCTTTCACAGAAGGGAATATGCATGTAGAGAGAAACAGGTGTCCTGGCACGCTCAGCCTGTTCATGCACCTTTTCGAGATCGGCTGGACCGAAAGCGTCGTTCCAGACCGGCGCGGTGGGGTAGCTTGTGTAGCGTGGCCCCGGACGATTGTACTTGGCCAGAAATTCCTCGCGGACGTGGAGCTCACCGCTCATTTGTTCGAGGCGCAGCAGGTCTTGCATGGTGAAGCAGCGCTCGTTGGCCCGTCTCGATAAATAGCTGGGCGTTCTCGACCGGGGTATGCTGCAAAATGCCGTGGCCAAGGTTGAGGATGTGACCGTGGCCGCCCAGAGAATTGATGGCGCTCAGAGATACTTCGCGAATTTTCTCGTGGGGGCCAAATAAGACCGCCGGATCGACATTGCCTTGCAACGCGATTTTTGGACCCAGCGTCTTTCGAATCTCTGCCAAATCCACGCGCCAATCGACGCTGAGCACGTTCGCGCGGGAGCGCGCCACGGCAGAGAGCAAATGCTGCGACCCTTTTGTGTAATAAATCACAGGCGCTGAGCTGCTGAGGCCGGCGATGATCTCCTGAACAGCCGGAAGCGCGAATTCTTCATAGTCCTGCAAATTCAGCTCGCCGCACCAGGTATCGAACAGCTGGACAGCCGTTGCCCCTGCCGCGATTTGCGCCTTCAGGTACGGAATCGTTGCTTGAGCGATGCGACGGAGTAGTTCGCGAAAAGTTTTTGGCTGGTGGTAGAGGAAACTCTTTACCGTGGCAAATCCTTCCTTGGTCTTGCCTTCCACCATGTAACAGGCAAGAGTCCACGGTGCACCCGCAAAACCCAAAACGGGAACCTCGGGACCGACGGATTTCACAATGCGCCGGACGGCCTCCGGCAGGAAGCCAGTATCCGTCTCCGGGTCGAAGATCTTGAGCCGGTCGACGTCCGCCTTGGAACGCACCGGGTTCGGCAAGTTTGGTCCGGCGTCGCCGAGTTCCAACTGCAGGCCCATGGCTTCGGCGGGGATCAGAATGTCCGAGAAAACGATAACCGCATCAACGCCAAGCCTGCGAAAGGGTTGGATGGAGACTTCGACCGCAAGTTGCGGCGTCTTGCAAACCTCAAGGAATGCGTGCTTTGCGCGGATTTCGCGATATTCGGGAAGATAGCGGCCCGCCTGACGCATCATCCAGACGGGAACTCGCGGAAGGACGTCCTTTTCGGTTAATCGATGCCGTTTGTTGGGTCATATTTCATCTGACCCCTCAAGGATAGCAAATCCCAGCCGGTCTTGCTGATACGAGTACCAAGGCGGTAGCGAAATGTGCTAGCGCTTGCAAGGGTGGGCTATACTCGAAATGTTAAAGAATCAGGTGGGTTGTCCTGGAGAAAGGCGCTTGCTAATTCGGTGGGGGCTGGATAAGCCAGGGGGCTCAGGTACAAAGAATGAATCATTTACTCCCAATCTTGGCTGCTGTCACCTATCTCATGAGTCTTGGCCTGTATGTTCGCTTCCTGGGCACGGGGAAGAAACTCACTGGGAGATTAGGCACTCTGTTCTTGGGGCTGGGCCTGATCGCGCACTATTTTGCGCTTTTGGAGAGATCCCGCGGTTTGCACACGGTTCCCTACCATGACTTGTACGGATCCATGTCGCTCTTCGGCTGGCTTCTAGCGCTGACGTATCTGGGCCTGGAGTTGTATCACCGGCAACAATCTGTGGGAGCCTTCGTTAT
>QHZC01000341.1 GCA_003224515.1 Acidobacteriota bacterium | reverse complement strand
GCCAGCCAGTACCTCGATGCAAAAATCACATTCGTCACCGAGCGGCAGATCCTGAAGGGTTGGTTGAGCCGCTATAAGCTCCTGCTCGTCCCCGCCGTAAGGAACACTCCCACGGAAGTATTCGAAAAGATATGGGATTACGCAGTTCACGGGGGCCGTGTGCTCGTGGTTCCGGAGTCGTTTCTCGGCGATGAATATAATCGCGCCACGGACCACGCTTCCCGCTTGGGCCTTATCATCCGCCAAACCCAAAGACCCAAGCCGGGTGGTGTCGGAGCCATGGTCCAGGGTTATGACCAGAGCTTATCCCAATCAGTCGCATTCGTGGATGACACGCCACAGAAGCTTAGCCCAACGCGGACCGAAGTATTTGGCTCGATTGACCAATTGGAAACGCGCGGGATACGCCAGATTTTTGAAGCCAAGAGTGACGCAAAGATCCTCTTCCGGTACTCCGACGGAGGGCCGGCGATCGTGCAGATGGCCGTCGGGCAGGGCGCCATCTATTACTCGGGCAGCTCACTTGAAGAGCGAAGCTATGGGCGCTTGCTCGAGGACCTCTTTCGCGAGGCTAGGGTGACACGCCCGGTCCGCCTGCGAATTATTGGCGGCGGAGACGCGTGGAACATCGAGGCTCGCTTCGCGCCATTGGGAAACCGAAAGCTACTTTACCTAGTGAACTACAATTCCACTCCAAAGCGGGTGAGAGTTGACGCAGGGCCCGGTTTCTTCAGCTCTTTGCTCGATCTTCGGGACCATCATGATGTCCAGGGCGCTGAAATCACTTTGCCGGCACACCAGACCGCGATTTACGAGATGTTCTGATCAAGCTGGACAAGGCCGCGCGGCTCTGCCATGAGACGGGAGTTACCGATGGGTGAACATAAAGAGACGATGGGTTTTCGACGTGTACTAACCCGCGCCGACTTGCTTCGAGTAGCCGTCAGCATACCTGCGATGATTTTTTTTATCCCTCCTGTTCTGCCGGTTCTGGCAGTGATGTGCCTGCATGTTGCACAGGCATCCAAGCCGGTCGAAGGACTCAGCGTGGCCTCGCCTCTCCAGTTAGATCTTAGTGATGATGGAAATCAGCTCAAGGTCCTCGTACGTCATTCCGAGATAGGACCCGTCTGCGAGTTGTGGTGCTACGAGGGTGGCCCATTCCATTACGGGAGAGGGGCCAAGCTCGAAGATGGCAGGATCGTCCTTGTACACACCGCAGGGGGAATGACCGCTACGACTACTTTCACCCCAAAGGGACAAGACCGCATTTTGATGGACATTCTGGTGGAAGGTCCGCGCGAAGAATTGAAAGGTGTCAATCTGGTGGGACCGTGTATGCAATTCTGGCACTCGGAGGCTTTCAAACGCCGAGACACTCTGGTGGAGTTTGCGAAGCGCTGTTTCATCTACACAATGCGCGGACCTGTGGGAATGATCGATACGGCGCGCGGCCCAATGAAAAGCTACAAACCCGACGCCCAAGAAAACAACCCGCCGTGGACGCAGTGGTATGTTCCGATCGGCGTCGCTCATCCCGGGGACATCTGGGCCTTCGGCGCCTCTGGGGACCGCCCCTTATATGGCGTTGTAGGAGTCGCTTCCGGCGACGGCAGGTGGCTATCGGCCATCGGGTGCGCCCATGCCAAAAACGTGGGGCAAGGCTGGCTCGACTGCATCCACCACGTGCCTCAGATGCAGAAATACTTGGACGAACATACGTCGCGAATCCTCCATCGCAGCATGCTTTATGTGATGCCCAATGACAGAGGCAGGCTGCTGGAAAGCTTTCGCCAAGATTTTCCTGATGCGGCGGAAGGTCAGGGGATTCGCATTGCGGCAGGCAAAGACGGAATATTGAGGGTCTGGCCGCGCTCACGGAATGCCCCGGCAATTGATGTCTCGCTCAAACTCGTAGGACCAAACGGCCGACCGGAGAAGAACCGAACTCTGAACTGGGAAACTTCTTCCTGGGGAGGCTTCGTCCGCAAAGGGCCCCAATGGCGCATGTGGGCCTACCCAAACGGAGAGGCGGTGGAACTCTGCGCCAGCCGCAAAGTTGAGGCAGGACCCGCCGGCGTTGAAGCGGTGCTAGGTGGTAAGGGCTGGACGCGAGCCCGCGCTCCCTCTGGCGTTCCTGTCCTGGTGCGACGGTCGACTGATGCCAGGTGGATCGCCGCCTTGATGTGGGAACAAAGCGAAACCGGCAGTCCAGCGAGAGGTGTGCTGACTCCGGGTGAAAGCAAGGCCAGGGCAATCTCCGTTCGCGGCCGGCTTTATCTTTACGACGAGGACATGGAAACGATTCGCGAGCGCTGGGCCGAGGCTAATGAGGATTGGAAACACTCCTTTCCCTATCGCATGCCGGTCGAGGAATCACGGAGCCCGGTCCCTGATCGCGGGGTCCACTTCGCGCCCAATGTGGAAGAAGAGATGGCTTACGGGCTGACGATCGTTTCTCCCTGGAAAGATGGGGGAAATGTGCACGTCAACTTTCCGGAGCACCTCGAATACAATGAGGTCGGAAACGGCATCCTCCGCCATCACGACAAAAGAATCAACCCGTGGAAGATCGCTGCGGATGGCCTTTCGGCGAGTTATGAAATCGAGAGTCTGGAGTTGCCCGGCGTACACGTGCAAGCCTCAGCGGCCGCCGACGGCGACCGCGCCCGGTTCTCGATGAAGATCCTCAATGGCAGCGACAAAACATTGAACCGTGTCAAGCCACTCCTGTGCTTCTGGTATGCGGGCTTGGCGGGCTTTCCGACCAGGCTATCCGATAATTTCAAATACACCTACGTGGTGATGGACGGCAAGCCGGTGGCGCTTACAAATATTCGTACGGACAATCCCGAAGCCACAGCCAAAGTAGCTTATGTCCGCGGCTGTACACAGCACGACTGCGACCAATTCGCACGAAGTCGCGGGGGATTGATCGAACGCGATATCGACCTCGCATTGATCGCTGTGACGGCGCGGGACGGAAAGCGAAAGGCTGTCATCACTTTTACCCCAGGCAAGAGTATCCTGTCGAACACAGTGATCCCTTGTGCGCATGCCGATCCATACTTCGGTACGCTCGGGCCCGGTGAATCGGCCGAGGCCAAGGGGGAGATTCTCTTCACCGAAGGCTCGCTGGATGAGGCAGTAGATGCACTTCGAAAGGAAGGAGCCGAGGCAAAAGCCGGCAAGCGGCCACAATTAAAAGCAGCTCGCGTCCAAGATCGTTGAGAGAACAATTTGGCACTAGCAGATTCCAAACCTGCGTCCCCTGACACTCCAGCGACCAAATGACGAGCGGAGATACGCCGGGATGATCATCGGTTCCTTACCCGGATGACGGAAACTCCGTGCAAGTTGATTCTCGGGAGGCGGTACATGGGATTCAGTCGTGACTGGACACGCAGAACTTTCTTGCAGAACGTCGGCGCGGCCGTGCCAACTGTCAAATTGATGCTGGGTCCAGCAACCCCAGGGGCAGCCGGTTTGGGCGGATGGCCAAACGAGCTGAACTCCATCAAGTTTACGCCAGTTGATTTGAGCAACCACTTCACCGCCTCTCCATCCGACTTCGGGCCCCGAGAGCGAGCGAAAGGGCTGAGCTCCGAATCCGCTCAGGACGGCCTCATTCGCACACCCGCCGGAAAGCAAACTCTTCGAGGAATTCCGTTTCTGTTGGGTCCCGAAGGAGTGCAGAAAAGGCCTTGGGTTGTTCTGAGCAACCGCAAGAACGCCTGGGTTACTGAGAGCATCGAGATCCCTTTGAACCGGAAGGCAGGTTTTGTTTGCTTGGCGCAATTCAATGACTGGGATCCCAACGAAACTCCAGCCCCTGATGAAGATGTCGAGGAGAAGGTAGGGCAGCACCTGGCCAATGTCGTCATGATCTTCGAAGATGGCGGCCAGGAATTGCAGCCCATCCGCCGCCGCTTCGAAGTGAACTCTCCCTCAACCGAGTGGGGCCATTTAAGCTTCGCGTCGCTCGCGCACATTGACCTTCAACAGAGCGTCCTGGATAACTCCTACTCGGCTCCTGCGCTATGGATCTGTGCGGTAGCCAACCCTCATCCGGACCGGATCCTCAGAGCGTTGCGCTTGCAAGCCGTCTCTGACGATCCGGTGGTGGTTTGTGGCTTGACGCTTTTTCACGGGCGTGAGAATCCTCTCCGCTACGAACGCCTGGCCCTTTACCGAGTCACGCTGCCGGAGCCAGTCGTCGGCGAGCAGGCTCGCTGGACGGTGGATGTGGACCTCGGCGTGGTCGCGCGGACCTGGTTTCCCACTCGTTTCGAGCCCGAGTCGTGGCTGTCCGCGTCAGAAGCAGGTCTGGGCGCGCGGGCCGAGCTGATCCCCAGAGGCCGCTACCTCTATGCGGAGCTGACCGCCAGCTCAGGGGCGACCCTGTGGCTGCGAGACGCGAAAATGGGGAAAGAATATGCGTTTGACCTCAGCCAGGACGTAGCGGGACGGGAACTCAAGCCTCGGGACTCCTCAGCGTCCGGCACGCGCGTCGAGATTCTCGAGCGCGAGAAGGTCTGGCTGCACGGTCAGGTGGTCGACAGCGCCACCGAGCGCCCCACGCCGGTCCCTACGGCCATCGCACTGAGATTAACGACGGCTGGTTTCAGGACTACGGCGCCGACGTGAAACTGATGGATACCTCCTTCGCCTACGTGGATGGAACCTTTCAGGTGGAGTTGCCGGTGGGCGAAGTATACGTTGAGATGACCAAGGGGTTCGAGTATAAGGCCGTACGCCGAAGGCTCAAGATCGAAGCCGGACAACGCGAGCTGAGACTCGAAATCGGGCGGATGACAGACCTTCGTTCCCAGGGCTGGGTCAGTGCCGATACTCACGTCCACTTCTTGTCTCCGACGACAGCCATTCTGGAGGCCCAGGCGGAAGGACTGAACCTGATCAATCTGCTCGCGGCGCAGTGGGGTGATCTGTTCACGAACGTGGGCGACATTACGAACGAACCTCTCGTTTCCCGGGATAAGGAGACGATGGTCTGGGTGGGCAGCGAGAACCGTCAACACATTCTTGGGCACATCGCTATGCTGGGCCCGAGCGCGCCGGTCTACCCGATGTCGGCTACTGGACCCGACGAGAGCTACCTCGGTGACCCCCTGTGGAAGCGCATTTCCCCTACCCGACGGGCGAAATTGCCGCGGATGTGGTGCTGGGCAAGCTTGATGCCCTAGAAATCTGGCCGATGAGCCCCAGTGGCGTGCCTGCGCCGGCGCACTTCAACTATCTGCGCTTTCTCGATTGGTATCGATACCTAAACTGCGGCTATCGGCTTCCTGCCGTCGGTGGCACTGACAAAATGGGAGCCTATATGCCTGCCGGGACAAACCGTGCCTATGCACATATCGGTCAGGAAGAGTTCAG
>QHZC01000339.1:7684-8220 GCA_003224515.1 Acidobacteriota bacterium | reverse complement strand
GTTCGGGCCACGCCGCTAAAGATCGATGGCGGTGAAGGTTGGCCAACCCTCTAAAAAATCCAGAAAGTTTCATATGACACTAACTCCTGTGGCGCGGCCTGTGTTAGGGGGTGGCTGGACTGAGTCCGGATAAGGGCTAGCAGAAAATATCAAATCTCACTTTTGCTTCGTTGGGTTGCCTTTGGCTTCAGGACTTCGAGTTGTCCAATCAGATGGAGGAAAAGAGATGCGCCAAAATCGAGGGCAAGGCTTCTTTCCGATTCGCGAGGGCTCACATAGACCACCCGACACGCGACTTCTTCTCCTATCCTCGAATTTGCGAAGAGTGAGCAATTGTCCGATCGAGACTTTAAACCTAGAGGATCATTTGCGCCGTGCGCGTTTACAGTATGACACGCTGACTGCGGCGTTGGGCGTTCTGATCGCCACTGTTTGACGGGGTGAAACTGCCCATGCCGCTAAAGTTACCACCGCTGCCCGCGAATTCTACATCTATATTACTTGTCGCCGTGTTTGCATCAATAGGGCTATCCTTC
>QHZC01000339.1:5683-7679 GCA_003224515.1 Acidobacteriota bacterium | reverse complement strand
TGGAAGCCGTCAAGCGCAGGCGCCACCATTCTGCAACTATCCCTTCATTCTCGAGTCGCAACGCTAAGTGACAGGGGCTTTTGGCTGGCGTGCTGGCCTGGGTTTCAGCTGGCTGCTTGTCCGGCGACAAATGCCTTCGCTGCGGTCCGGGGATACTGAATTGAAAAGGGCAAGTTGCTGTTGTATGGTATGCGCAATACTGTAAGGCGGTTCCATCCATGCAGTGCACGCAGTGCGGATTGTCGAACCCTCCCGGTACGAACGTGTGTACTCAGTGCAGCACTCCACTGCCCTTGGATGACCGCACGATCGAAGATTCCTTCCGTGACTCCGATGCCAGTCGTGACGCAGAGCAGACGCTAACGCACGGCTGGTCAGAGCCTTCTGGACCAATTCACACAGTCTCTGCGAAACGGTTCAAGCCCGGACGGATGCTAGGAAACCGGTATCAGATTTTGCAGCTCCTCGGTGAGGGCGGAATGGGGGCCGTTTACAAGGCGCGGGACTGCGAGTTGGAGCGCTTAGTGGCCCTGAAAATAATCCGTCCCAACCTGGCTTTGAGCTTCGAAATTCTGCATCGCTTCAAGCAGGAGTTGATTCTCGCTCGCCAAGTGACTCATCGCAACGTCATTACATCGACGGCGAGACCCTGAGAGCGATACTACTGCGCGAAGGCAAACTCACCCCTGTTGAAGCTAGCCACATCATCCGGCAGGTCTTCCGCGGACTTGAGGCCGCGCATGCAGAGGGCGTCATCCACCGCGACCTCAAACCTGCCAACATCATGCGCGACGCGCAGCACCGGATTGTGGTGATGGATTTTGGCGTTGCCCATTTGGCTGAGGCCGCGGAGATAAGGCCCCCTCGGCTTCCGAGTGGCGACGTGTCCGCCATGCAAGCTCAGCCCTTCCGTTCCCGAACTGGTGTGCTCGTTGGCACTCCGGCCTACATGGCACCGGAACAAGCGCTGGGCCAAGAAGCAGATGTTCGCTCCGACATCTTCGCCGTGGGAATCATCTTCTTCGAACTGCTTAGCGGTACGTTGCCATTTAAGGTCGATACTCCCGACGTGCTGCTCAAACGTACCCGGGAGAAAGCCAAGCCGGTTCACGAGATCGATCCGAAGGTGCCGCGCAGCTTGAGCAAGATTGTCGAACGATGCCTCGAACCGCTATGTGATTTTCGGTATCAGACGGCTACGGAAGTTTTGACCCACCTGGATGCGTGGCTGGCGCCAGCCTGGCGCAAAGCCGGGAAGTGGATTGCCGCCGCCGCCGCAGTGCTGCTACTGGTGGGAACGCAAATCCTAGTGCAGCGCACGCATAAAACTCCCACTCAGCATGCTCCGGTGTCGGTGCTGGTGGCTGATTTTAAGAATGACACCGGCGATGCGGTGTTTGAAGGCACTCTAGAGCCGGCGTTCGGGACGGCTCTTGAAGGCGCATCCTTTGTTAGCAGCTACAGCCGCGCCGAGGCACACAGGGTTGCCGCGCAACTGCAACCTGGCGCGACAATGCTCGACGAATCGTTAGCACGGCTAGTCGCGACGCGCGAAGGCATCCACAATGTGGTGACGGGGTCGATACGCAAACAAGGCGATAGATACGAGGTTCAGGTCAGAACGGTTGATCCCTTTACTGGGAAAGTCCTCGTCAGCAGTGGATCGGGCTCGGAGAAGAAGGATGTTCTGGTGGTGGTCGCGAAATTGGCGGCTCGCGTGCGCAAGGCGCTGGGTGATGCGGTTCCCGAGTCCGTCCAGTTGGCTCAAGCCGAGACATTTACAACTCGGTCTCTCGAAGCGGCTCATGAGTATGCCCGCGCCATGAACCTGGAAATTGCTGGCAAGTATGACGACGCCATCAAGGCTTTCAAACACACCATCGAATTAGACCCTGGTATGGGGCGGGCTTACGAGGGCATAGGTGGTCTGCTCACGAACCCGGGACAGCAGGAGGAAGGCGAAAAATATTTCAAGCTGGCGCTGGCTAGAATCGAT
>QHZC01000339.1:4420-5631 GCA_003224515.1 Acidobacteriota bacterium | reverse complement strand
ATACCGAGAAGGGGCTGGAGGAATTGACCAGGCTCGTCCAGTTATACCCGGCCGACGAAGCAGGGCTTTGGGACTTGGCTCTCGCGTATTTTTATCGGCGCGACATGTCCAGAGCACTGGCGGAAGCATCTCGGGCAATGGAGATCTACCCTAAAAACATCCCGGAAAGAAACAATCTGGGTCTCTACGCGATGTATGCCGGGAATTTCGATTCGGCAATTAAAGAACAGCATACCGTCCTCGGTATGAACAACGCCTTTTTGCTCGGGTACGTGGGGCTAGCGCTTTCCCAACTGGGACAGGGGAACGCGACTCAAGCCATCGACACTTACAGGCAGCTGCAAAGCGTAGAAGCCCGAGGGGCCTCGTTCGCGGCCATGGGGTTAGCTGACGTGGCTCTCTACCAAGGCCGAGTGATGAACGCGATCGGAATACTCGAGAAGAGCGTCACCATTGACGTCCAAAATAAATTCGCTGAGGGTGCAAGCCGTAAGCTCAGCACCTTAGCTGAGGCTTACCTGCTGGCGGGGCGCCCCGACCAGGCACTTGCTGCAACTCGACGGGCGCTGCAAATCAGCAAGGGCGACGGTGTCCGATTTGCGGCCGCCAGGATCTACATGCAAGCTGGCCAACCTCAGAAGGCACTCGCCGTGGCCAACGAACTTGGTCAAAGTATTCAGACCGACCCGCAGGCCTACGCGAAGCTCATTCAGGGCGAGTTGGAGCTGGAGCGCGGGAGGCCCCGCGATGCCCTTCGGCTCTTCGATGAAGCTAAAAAGCTGGCGGACACTTGGATGGGCCGATTCGATTTGGGACGCGCTTATGTGGCACTCGAAGTCTTTGCGGAAGCAGGCTCAGAGCTGGAAACTTGTCTTAAGAGACGCGGCGAAGCCACGGCGCTATTCTTGGACGAGGTACCCACTTACCACGTATTCCCGACGGTCTATTATTATCTAGGCCGGGCTCAGGAAGGATTGAACAGTCCCGCTGCGATGGATTCGTATCGCTCTTTTCTAGCCATAAAACAGAAAAGCGAGAAAGATCCGCTCATCGCCGACGCCCGCCGCCGGCTGGGATCACCCTAAAGCTCCTTCGCTGGTCGTCTGTGTGAAATGGACCTGCTGTCTTTTTCTGCGAACTACGGCTTGGCCTTCCCCGCGCTCCCAGCATTGAATATCGCCTGAATCTCGGACGCCGAAAGCGCCCGATTG
>QHZC01000339.1:0-4396 GCA_003224515.1 Acidobacteriota bacterium | reverse complement strand
GGGGTGAAGTCTGCGGTGTTGAAAACGGTCCCGAATTGCAATGCAGCTGGCTGATACTGGATGGGACCAAAGTTTAGACTAGAGCCGACCAAAACTCCGTCCAAATACAGCTTTTGACCAGTATTGTCGTACGTACCCGCTACATAGTGCCAAGTTCCGGCCGTGATGCCCGTAGTGCCATCCGTGCTTTTCACAATATTGCGAAAGCCGTTCGGAGTTGATGGTAGGCCGAATCCGATAGCACCAAACTGATAAAAGAAGTCATAGCCTTTAGACACAGCGTTCGCGTCATCAAATGGGTTGAGCTTGAATAGGAAAGGAACTTCGGGATGATTAGCATCTGGCAGATTGACGTTTGATTTGAACCAGAAGTCAACGGTAACACTTGCCGGCGTCAAATCTCCGCCGTCGGTAACAGTGACGAAGCTGCTGATGCCATTAAAGGCGAAAGCTTGCCCGACTTCGCTCGGTGCATAGGTGATGTTGTTCAATACTTGTCCGTGGTTGTTTTGAATTTCCGTTGCGTAACCGTCCGCAGGCCACCACGCCAGCATGCCCGAAGGTGCCGGCGTTACCGGCAAGGGAACAGAAGCCGTCGATGCTGGCGCCGTCCCCGTATCCGGCATTCTATCCAGAATTGCTGTGGTACCGTTACCCAAAACGGTGTATGCGATGACTTTGAAATTCCACGGTCCTGTCGTGGCGGGACCGGAAACTCCTTGTCCAGCAGTATTTGTGAGCATGGACAATGGGACCGTGATGTCCATTCCGTCGCTAAAGGGCGTCACGTTGGCGTTGCTAGTAGGCGTAAGGGAACTGCAAGTATTGCTCGTGGCCTTGAGAATAGTGCCTTGATTCCCAGCAAAAGCAGATGCCAGGATCACGTCGTAATCCACGCCAATCAATCCGCCGTCTGGCAAGGAGCAACCTCCATCTATTCCCGGCCTGCCTGTCGATACGCTCTGGTCCGTATCTAACAAAAATTCGACTTGGGTAGATGCCGGATTGAAAGTGCCGGCCGCGAAACGCACACTGAGCTTGGCCGTATTGTCGTTGAATGTGGTTATGCTCGCGAAAACGAGATCCGGATTAGGGCTCCCGCCGAGTGCATCGCCGACAGGATCCATCGCCTGACCGAAGAAGACCGGCACCAATGCAATAATTGAAAATGCGCTTGATGATGTCGTGCCACCTCCTGGTGCCGACGCAGTCAGCGTGTAGCCGATGCCGAGTTGATCGATGCTCAAGCCGGGAAACGTGGCAATACCGGAGGCATCGGTGGTTCTCGTAAGTGTGCCAGACAGCGTCCCGGCCGACGGGTTGTTTTGAATGGCCAGCGTAATACTCGCGCCGGGAACTCCTGCTTCAAGGTGATCGAACGCTTTAACCCTAACAGCTGGGTTTATGATCCTTCCACCAACCGTGTCGCTCGGCTGCGTTATAAAGTTCAGGAACGAAACTGCGCCGGCTACTTGGATGTTTATGAGGCGGCTGGCACTTTGAGGAGGAGAAGAACTGTCGGTGACTTGCGCTGTGAAACTGAAGGCCCCAGCGGCCGTAGGTGTTCCAGTTAGAGTTCCTCCGCTGAACGACATCCCGTCAACAGTGACTGGGGTCCAGCTATACGGCCCACTACCGCCGCTCGTGGTGAAGGGTAACGGCCCGTAGCTCGCGCCTATCGCTCCATAGGGCAACGGGCTTGCTGTGGTTATCACCAGTGGGGCAGCCACTCGGATGCTAAACTGTCTGAAGGCAGTGTCGCCCGCCGCGTCGGTAACATGAACCGTAAAGTTGAATGTTCCTACTTCAAAGGGAAATCCGCTGATCAGACCTTGCCCAGTTGCGGGATCGCGGCTTAAACTTAAACCGGCGGGCAAGCTGCCGGCAATCATGCTCCACGATTGGTAGGGAGTTTTCCCACCAATTGCTTGCACAGCGGCACTGTACTGAGAATTCTCCTGAAACGCGACTCCGTCTGACAGCGCTGAAGTCGAAATGAACAGTGGCGCGATAAATTTCGGCGTGTTCGTGGTGTCGTTGGTATTGGCGGCGTGCGGCACGACGAACGGAGCGACCTTGCTAAGAATACTGTTCTGCATGGTGTTCTCATCGACGTTCGCGCGCATGGTTACAAGCACGATCCCGCCCGGGGGCACTGTGAAGGTCAGGTTCCCGGTGCTCCCATCCGTGATTCCCGTGTCCGCTGGATTGAAGGTGGCAGGACTTTGCACCACGGCATTAGAGGCAGTCGCAAGAACGGAATGCGCCGGCTGTAGCGCGAGCTTGCAGTTCGTCGCCACAGGCGTGGCGTAGTAGTTTGTGACAATCACCTGCAGCGGTATACCCGGGTCATTTCCTACCAGCCTGACATGATATGAGGCGGCCGTGTTTCCAGCATCGCTGAAAACGTAGGTGGCGTCTGTCATGGCGCTGCTGGGCGCGACCGTATGCAGATTCGGCGTATGGAGATTCGGCGCGGCTATGCCATCGGTGTGAAGATTTGGAGTATGCAGGTTAGGATCGGCGATAGATAGATTGAAGACGTTCGTGAGATTGGTTGGAGTTGCCACTGCGTTAGCTACGCCCGCGTCCCCGATGGTATCCGTGTGAAGGTTTGGGGTGTGGAGGTTGGGATCAGTAATGTTGTCGGTGTGAAGATTCGGTGTGTGAAGGTTTGGTTCGTAGATCTCTACCGTATTGATATCGCTGCCAGCCGGTGCTCCGTCGGGATTGGTCAGCGCTGGGTTCAGTGGGTCTGCGTTCAGGACGACGAAACTTGACAGACCGCCGGCCACCGGATTTCCACCGAGGCCAGCGATTTCCGTTGCCGTAACTGTTATGCTCGCGGCAGTCTGGCTCGAAACCGCAAAGACCGAGCGCACCACTCCAGAGTGAGCAGCGATGGTGACATCGAGACTTGTTTTCACAGGTGACGGCGGTGTGGGCGCATTTGGAGGGTTGTTCTTACCGGCAACGAACGACGCAAATCCGCCCGTCGGTTGTGGACTACTGATGGCAAGACGGAAGCTCCGATCGGAACTCGTAAAGTTCTGGACGAAAACCACAAAGGCGCGTTGAAGTGTTGCACTAAGTGGCTTGGAATCCTGAGGCGAAGACACTCGCAGACCTTGCGTGATTTGACTAGTGTAAATGTTCTGGTTCCGCTCTCCCTCGTGCTGCAAACTCCCGTTAGCGTCAAGAAGGCAGCTTGGCCGGTTCTGGGTAGGGTCAAAAACACTCTGCTGTGGGCCATCAAGGTTTACCGGGGCATATTTCGTCCAGTCCCCGTCCAGCGGTGGCTTGATGTCGCGGTTGTCGGTCCACGTCGCGTGGAATGCCGACGCGGTCGAAGGTCCAGTGCTATATACCCATGATCCGTTCTTGAGCGCGAACATCGGCCCTGCGATGTCCAGATAGTCCCCCAGAAATGGCGCGGTGCCTCCCATGAATATGGGCAGGTTGGGTACGTTGAACTGTAACTGCTGGAGAAAAGACGTTCCATCTCCACGCGTCCCAGACGGGAACTGAGAAACCTGTGCCGTCTTGAATGCACCCGGGCCAAAGATAGCCGTTTGCGGATCAAACTGCGCCATGGTTACCCCAAGCGTGTGCCGGCGCCCGGTCAGCCCCGCGTCGTTCAGGTAGGGGGTAACAACCTGTTGGAGCGGGTCACCGCTACAAAGCGAAACTCCCGAAAGAGCAAAAGCGCACTGATTGCGAGTCTGGAGGACAAACCGCCCCAAAGAGTCAGGCAAGGGAAAAGCGGGTACCGCCTCAAAAGTCCCGATGCTGTGATCCTCCAATCGGAGATCGTAAAAGAGGGCCACGAGCTTGCCACCGGAAAACGTAAGCTGCGGCGAGAATTGATGCCCGTAGAGGAATGAATTTCCTCTGTCGTCTAGTACTGCTCCATTGTCGATCGGAAATGGAGGCAGCCAGTGAACGCAGTCCGGCGAGCTTGCCAAGACGGTCCGCGCCTCTCCCTTTGGGCCAACGCCTCGCTGCGCCCATGCTAGGTAAATCTGTCCGGGAATACCCGATTTGCCACTGTCGGCCACGGCCAAGCTCGGGAAAGCGTCCATGCGCATCGAGCCGCCGGTCGTGCCTTGATCGAAGAACGAGAACGGCCCGTTGGGGCCGGTGGCCGGGTGGACTGGATCGAATTTGGGAAGAGTGATGACAGGTAATGCCGGGGTGAACCACTGGCCTCCACTAATCGACGCTGCGGCAACGATTGCGTCTGCGCGGTTTGGGGAAGCGAATCTGCGCCACGCGACATAAACAAAACCCGTCTGGGGATCGATAGCGATGGTCGCACCTTGGTTGAGGCTATTGTCGCTTGCGCTGAGCGTAGTTGGCGTACTCCAGGTGGTGCCACAATCGGCCGATCGACTGA